>CAYWYT010000063.1:0-10906 GCA_964462665.1 uncultured Woeseiaceae bacterium
GACACTGGTAGTTTTGTCAGTGAAGAAATTCTGCCGGAAGGTTCGCACACCGTTGAAGTTGCAGTCCTCGACCAGAATGGCGGCGGGGAGTTGTACCTGCGTGACCTGGAGTTCGAACAAAACGACTGGTTCTACGTCGGCATGGCCAACCTGACCCTCGCCGAGAACTCGGTCAACGGACCGGCTGAGCTATTGCAGGGCGAAGACGGCGACGACGATCTCGAGTCAGACCTGGACGCGCGACTCGCATTCTTCCTCAACGGCAAGTTTGGTGACCACTGGAAGCTGACCGCAAGCGCCGATACCCGCGAAGGACCGCTGCAAGACATGTTCAGCAACTTCATGGACAAGTCGCCGAACGCACTATTCCGGCGCATCGATCCGGACTACTACTACCCGACCTACGGTGACGACAGCACCGTGCAGGAAATGGCTCCGAGCATGGGCAAGTTCTACGTGCGCATGGCCAGAGGTGATGACTATGGCCAGTGGGGTAACTTCAAGATCGGCTATATGAACAATGAACTCGCACAAGTTGATCGCGGCTTGTACGGCGGCAACTTCCACTATGAGTCGGAAGCGGCAACAACGTTCGGCGCGAAGAAACTGGCTGCGGATGTATTCGCAGCCGAGCCAGGCACCATCGGTTCGCGCGAAGAATTCCGCGGCACGGGCGGCTCGCTTTACTACCTGCAACGCCAGGACGTGCTGGCCGGCTCCGAACGTCTGCGTATCGAATTACGCGACAAGGCATCGGGCATGGTCACGGGTGTCGTGAATCTGGTGCCGTCGATGGACTACGACATCGACTACCTGCAGGGTCGAATTCTATTAACCGCGCCGTTGTCCTCAACCGTTGATGACAATCTGCTGGTACGCAGCAATGCCTTGTCAGGCGACGAGGCACATCTAGTCGTGCGCTACGAGTACACGCCAGGCTTTGAGGACATCAACGCCATGGCCATGGGTGGCCAGGTGCATTACTGGTTTGGCGAGCACGTCAAACTGGGTGTTACGTCCAACATCAACGAAGAAGACGATACCGACAGTACGATGAACGCTGTGGATGCCACCTTCCGCTGGTCGGCCGGTTCATGGCTCAAATTACAGCAGGCCGAGAGTGAAGGTTTGGTCGCCCTGCCGGTGATGTCGAACGACGGCGGCTTCGGCTTTAGCGGCTATGATCCCGCATCGTTTGTCGATGCCAAGGCAGAGGCGCGCCGCGCCGATATCAGTCTCGACCTCAGCGACTTCGTCACGTTTACAGATGCGCAGTTGGGCCTTTACGTTCAAGAAGTGGACGCTGGCTACTCGGCCCCGGGTCTTGCAGCCCTTAGAGATACCGAGAACTTTGGTGTTTCACTGATAATGCCTGTCGGTGACCAAGTCTCGATGCGCGTCAAGGCGGACAGTATCAATCAGGACCTGGGCGTGGAACTGAACACGCAGGAATACAACTTCGGCTACAACATCAACCAGAACTGGGAGCTAAGCGCCGGCTACCGTCGTGACGAACGTACAGACAGTTCGGTCATTGTGCCGCTGACCCAGGAACAGGGTGTGCGCGCCGACGCGGTGATACAGCTTGGTTATAACTCGCGCTCTACCTGGGACAGCTACGTGTTTGCGCAGGACACATTGTCAGTAACGGGTGACCGCCAGGAGAATTCACGCGCGGGTGCGGGTGGATCATACCGCGTGTCAGACAAGATCCGTATCGAAGGTGAAGTTTCAGACGGCGACCTGGGTTTGGGCGGCCGCATTGGTACCAGCTACATGCACTCCGAGCAGACCAGCATGTACGTCAACTACGCGCTTGAAAACGAGCGCACCGATAACGCTATGCGCAGCCAGCGCGGACAGGGCGGTAATCTGGTCGCGGGCGTCAAGTCGCGACTCTCGGACAGCACCAGTGTGTTCCTTGAGGAGCGCTACCAGCACAGCGACACGATGACCGGCCTGACACATGCGACCGGCATCAACTTTGCGCCGTCGAACGGCTGGAGTTTCGGGCTGAACACGGACATCGGCACCTTGCAGGATATAAACACCGGTTCCGAAACAGACCGTCTTGCCGCGGGCGTGCAAGCAGGCTTCGGCTCGGCCGCATTCCAGTTTTCAAGTGCGTTCGAGTATCGAGACGACGACGTCGAGCAACTCGACCTTGGCCGCAACCAGCGTGAAACCTGGCTGTTGAAGAACAGCTTTAAGTACCAGATTAATGACGGCGGTCGCTTGCTTGGCAAGTTCAACCACTCGGATAGCACAAGTTCTATGGGCGCCGTTTTTGACGGCGGCTTCAGCGAGGCAGTTTTCGGCTACGCATACCGACCGATCGCGAACGACCGGCTCAATGCCCTGGTCAAGTACACCTATTTCTACAATGTGCCGACGACAGAACAGATCGGATCACAGAATTTAGCCGCAGAATTCATCCAGAAGAGCCAAATCGCCGCGGTGGATGTCACTTATGACATCACTCACAACTTTACGCTTGGCGGCAAGTACGCCTATCGTCTCGGCCAGATCAGCCTCGATCGGGACAGCCCGCAGTTCTTCGACAACAACGCCAATCTGTACGTGATTCGTGGCGACTACCGCTTCCGCGAGAGTTGGGAAGTGCTACTGGAAGCGCGCTTGCTCGACATGCCAGACCTGAGCGAAAGCCGCAGCGGCGGGTTGGCTACCGTGTCACGTTACTTCGGCAAGCACTTCAAGGTTGGCGTCGGTTACAACTTTACGGATTTCTCCGACGACCTCACCGATCTTAGCTTCGATCACAGTGGTGCATTCCTGAGCGTTACCGGAACGCTGTAATTTCCTGAATAGGGAATTGAGTAAGCTGTCCCCGCTTTTGAGATAAAACGTATTCGCCGTGATACGGTGCAGTCATGTTTGCAACGACGACTCGCCGCGAGCGCCCGACTGTAACCTATCGCCCGCTTCGTGCGTCTATTGCTTACCCGGCAATTCCTCACGTCTCGCGTAACCTCTGATGCAACCCTCAACTGAACACTCAATTTCGGCTACTGCCAGCAATCCTCCGAAGGTTGAATTGCGCCGGCAGGACAATGGGGTGCTGTCGGTTGCTCTCGCTGGTAGCTGGGCACGGGCGGATACGAATGCCATACAGGCGCTCGAAGCGGTGGCGAGTGAGTTACGTCAATTTACAAGTGGCGATGCTGCGACCCTGTTGTTGGACGGCACTGAGATGGATCAATGGGACAGCCGAATACTGGTCTGGATCAAATCAATTTCAAAAATCGCCGAGCAAAATGCAATGCAACTCGACCAGAGCTTGTTGCCCAAAGGTATTCCTGCATTGCTGCGACTGTCCGACGCCGTCCCATCGCGCGGCGATCGCGACGAGCTGGTGCGAGACGACAGTGTACTGGCGCAGATCGGTGAAGCGGCAATAGCGTGGGCTGCAAATGTTCACCACCTCAACTGCTTTCTCGGCCAGGCAATCACCTCGTTTTGGAATTTTCTTCGCGGGCGCAGTCAGTTTTTGCGTTCCGATATCGTGTCATTCATACAAGACGCCGGCCCACAAGCGCTGCCCATCGTGGGGATCATCAACGTATTGCTCGGAATCATTCTCGCGTTCATGGGCGCCGTGCAACTGCAGCAATTCGGCGCACAAATTTATGTTGCTGATCTCGTCGCTCTCGGCTTAACCCGCGAGATCGCGCCAATGATGACTGCGATCGTGATCGCCGGCCGCACGGGCGCGGCGTATGCGGCTCAGCTGGGCACTATGCAGGTGAACGAGGAAATAGATGCTCTGAAGACCTTTGGTTTCTCGCCGATGGATTTTCTTGTCCTGCCGCGAATGCTGGCGCTCGCAATCATGTTTCCATTGCTGGTGTTGTATGCGGATGCGCTGGGCATTTTTGGCGGCTATCTTATCGGCGTCGTCGTGCTGGATTTGAACTCGGCCGAGTACATTGCCCAGACTCGTGGTGCGATCGATATGGTGGATGTCATGCTCGGCCTGGTGAAGGGCAGCATTTTTGGCGTTCTCGTTGCTGTTACTGGTTGTATGCACGGCATGCAAAGCGGACGCAGTGCCTCCGCAGTAGGCGACGCGACTACTCGCGCTGTTGTAAGCGGGATCATCGCAATTATAGTGACCACGGCAGTATTTTCCGTGCTTACAAACTTTCTGGGAATCTGACTCAGTGGCCGCAAATGACACAATCACCGTTGCTGGCCTCGAAATGGCCTATGGTGATTTCGTTATTCAGAAGGATTTGAATTTTCAAATCTCGGAAAGTGAAATTTTCATCATCATGGGCGACAGTGGTAGTGGCAAAAGTACCTTACTAAAACATCTGATCGGCTTGCAACGGCCGACCAAGGGTGCGATCTACTATGGCGATGTAGACTTCTGGTCACTCGATGGCGAACAACGCAGAGCCTTCTCGCGAAACTTCGGAGTTCTGTATCAAAGCGGTGCGCTCTGGAGCTCGATGACGCTTGCGGAAAACGTATCGCTGCCATTGCAGGAACACACAGACTACTCGCCGGCGGATATTGCCGAACTGGCGTCTTTCAAACTTTCGTTGGTTGGACTGGCCGGCTTTGAGAAATTTTATCCGGCACAGATCAGCGGCGGCATGCGCAAGCGCGCAGGTCTGGCGCGCGCGATGGCACTCGACCCACGGATATTGTTTTTCGATGAACCATCGGCGGGGCTGGACCCAATAAGTTCGAAGCGTCTGGATGACCTTATTCTCGAATTGCGCGACAGTCTTGGCACAACCATCGTCGTTGTAACGCACGAATTGGCCAGTATTTTCGAGATTGCCGATAACGCGGTATTTTTGGATGCCGAGGCGCGAACGCAAACCGCACTCGGCGATCCGAATGAACTACTCAAACACCCACCAAGCGCAAAAGTCGGCGAATTTCTTGCTCGCGGTCGCGGTGCGCAGATGCTATCAGGGGAGCAGTCATGAAGCAGAACAATCCTTCCGTCATCGGCCTATTCGTAATCGGTGGCGCCATATTGTTGATGACCGCGATAGCGCTGTTTTCGAGCCCGGATTTCTTCACGCCAAAGCGGCAGTTCGTCGTCTACTTTCAGCAGTCGGTCAACGGTTTGAATGTTGGAGCACCGGTGCAGTTTCGTGGCATTCCGGTCGGACAGGTTATTAAGATCGAAGGCATCTATGACCCGCAGACGGGCAACATGATTCCGCGGCTCATGATCGAGTTTCGACCCGAGACGCTCGAGAACGCGGTCGTGCAGGAAGGTGAGTACACCCTGTTTCCGGTATTGCTGGCAAACGGACTGCGCGCAAGCCTGAAGTCAGCCAGCCTTTTGACGGGCCAGCTATATGTGTCGCTCGATTTTCAACCGAATACAGATGAGCGCTATCTGGGCGGCGGCAACGACGACGTGCCCGAGATGCCAAGTCTCGACTCAGGCTTTGACGAGGCCCTGGCAAAGTTATCGCAATTGCCGTTGCAGGAGGTGTTGCTGCGAGTGAGTGGCGCGCTGTCCGCTGCGGAGGAACTGATGCGAAATCCTGACCTTGCCGCGTCACTGCAAGAGCTGCCAGCACTACTGGGCCATGCTGATGAAGCGGTTGTAGCTGTACAAGGTTTTGTGAACGGCGATCTGTCAATCGTTGCACAAGACGCCAGTGCAATGCTTGCAAGCACATCGAAGTCGATCGAAGACATTTCAGAGACCTTGTCTACGGAGACACTGCTGCAACTGAGCGAAGTATTGTCGCGGGCAACAGAGACACTGCAGTTAGCTAAGACGCGCCTCGATCCAAATGATCCTGTAACGATCGAGCTTCTTGCAACGCTTAGAAACCTGTCTGGCATGGCTCGATCATTCCGCGAGCTTGCCGACGCGATTGAAGAACAACCGGAGTCATTGCTGCGAGGAAAGTCATCAAAATGAAGCATTCAAACGCTAAAGCTATTTGGTCGGCGCTGCTGGTAGTCGCGGGGCTCTACGGCTGTTCAACGACCCCCCCGGCGCGGCTGTATGTGATTGAACCGCTGGCAACCGACACCGAATTCGAACTCGACCAAGATCTGACTGTTGTTGTTGGGCCAGTCACACTACCCGAACGACTAAACCGTCGGGAGATTCTTAGCCATGGCGAACGCTATCGCGTCAGCACGGCAGAATTTGATCGTTGGGCTGAACCGCTCGACGAAAATATCGCCAGAGCTGTGGTTGGAAATCTGTCGGTGCTGAGCCGAACAGGAAGTTTTCTGCCCTACCCGTCCAGCCTCAGCGGCGCGGGCGGCTATAGCGTGCGGATCGTCGTGCACGAATTTGGAGATGCGCCCGATGGAACGGTTATTCTGCGTGCCTCCTGGGCGTTGATAGCCACGCAGTCAGCGCTTCCGGTGTTCTCTGAGGTTCGCCTGTCCGAGCAGCGCAATGATAGCGAGGTCATAACGATGGTTGCGGCAATGAGCCGGCTTGTCGAAAAATTAAGCCGTGAGATCGCCGCCGCTCTTGCCAAATCTACGCTGTCGGCGAACGCCGGCGATGCGGCTCCAGGTTAGGACGCATGGACCCTGTAGTCATAGCGCTTATCACGGCCGCGTTGCTCGGTTATTCACTGATCTCTGGCCGTTTGTCCGGAACGATTCTGACAGCGCCGCTGCTGTTCGCGGCCCTCGGCTTTCTGCTGAGTCCGGCAGGTTTCGATATCGCGCCGGTCGAGGTCGATCACTCAGTCATACATCTCATTGCTGAGCTCACGTTGATCCTGGTGTTGTTCACTGACGCGGCGCGCATAGACCTGCGAGAAGTTCGCAGAGATCACATCCTGCCGACGCGGATGTTGCTGATCGGTTTGCCGTTGACCATAGCCGCCGGAACATTCTTCGCCGCATGGCTGTTTCCTGCGTTCACGATTTGGGAGGCCGCATTGCTGGCCGCACTGTTGGCGCCTACAGACGCGGCATTGGGCCAGGCGGTCGTGTCAGCGAAGATCGTACCCGTAAGAATTCGTCAGACTATCAATATTGAGAGCGGTCTAAACGATGGCATCGCGCTGCCGGCGGTGCTGTTGTTTGCGGCTCTGGCAAGCGCGCATTTTGAATCGGGAGACTCTGCAAACTGGATCACATTCGGATTGCTGCAAGTCACTCTGGGCCCGCTGGTCGGTGTGCTGCTGGGCTATATCGGTGCGCGACTCATCGACTATGCGGCTGAGCGCCAGTGGATGAACGAAGCCGCGCAAGGCATTGGCATCTTGTCGCTCGCCGCGTTCGTCTACGTTGCAGCGGAGCTCGTAGGGGGCAACGGATTTATTGCGACCTTCGTCGGCGGAATGGTGTTTGGAAATTCGATCCGACATCCCTGTTCTTTCCTGTTTGAATTTATGGAAACAGAGGGACAATTGCTGATGTTGATCACCTTCTTTATCTTTGGTGCCGCGTTGCTGCCGGAAGGTTTGCAAGATGTAACGCCGATGACCGTGCTTTACGCAGTATTGAGCCTGACTGTTATTCGCATGCTGCCCATTGCATTGTCGCTGCTGGGGACCGGTTTGCGGCCACCAAGCTGGGCATTTCTTGGCTGGTTCGGGCCCAGGGGACTCGCCTCAATACTTTTCGTACTATTGATTCTCGAAGAGGCAGAGATGCTGCACAGCAGTGAACTGTTATCCATTACCGTTGTTACGGTCGCGTTAAGCATAGTGCTGCACGGCGTCACATCGGCGCCGCTCGCGAATGCGTATGGCCGTCTGACAGCAAGAATGGGTGACTGCGAAGAAACACAATCTGTATCAGAACTGCCGCTGCGGGAAGGCATCATTCAACAAAACGATCAGTGAAAAAGGACAGTAATTAATGAACAAAATAGCAATCACGAGCTGGGACGATCTTGAAGACCGTAAGCCAGGCCATGCCATAGTCGCTGGTGTCGATCTGGTCATTGTGCGCTTCGACGACACAGTGTCGGTACTGTATGGACGCTGCGCGCATCGCGGCGCACTAATGTCTGACGGCCATGTTGATGGTGACAACCTCATCTGCGGTGTGCACGGCTGGGACTACCGGATGGACAGTGGCGTCAGCGAGTATCAGAATTCTGAAACGCTGCCAAAATTTAGTGCATGGATCGAGGACGGTAATGTTCTTGTGGACCAGGACGAAATCGAATCCTGGTCTTTGCAGCATCCACAGCCGTATGACCGCAACGCCTATCAGGGCGCCTATCAAGACCCCACCGGCACCGTTGACGAGCCGCACGTAAAACTGATTCGCAAACTGGCCAACGAAGGCCTGAGCAAACTTGGTCACCATGGACCCTCTGCCGCAATGGGCGTGCCTCGCGACAGTTTGCCGAAGTGGGACGACCTGCAGTTCGTCGTTGGTCAACTGGCAAAACTGCCACTGCTTGACGATGAGGCAGTCGGCACAGAACTGGTTATTGGGCCGAACGCGGCAAAACCGATGCGTCTGGATATTCCGCTGTTCGTGTCAGACATGAGCTTTGGGGCACTGTCGGAAGAAGCGAAGGTCGCGCTGGCGAAAGGCGCGGAACTGGCGGGCACGGGCATTTGCTCCGGAGAGGGCGGCATGTTGCCGGAAGAACAAGCGGCGAACTCACGTTACTTTTACGAGCTGGCATCCGCGCGATTCGGCTTTTCCTGGGACAAGGTACAGAAAACGCAGGCGTTTCATTTCAAAGGTGGTCAGGGAGCAAAAACAGGCACAGGCGGTCATCTCCCCGGGGAGAAAGTGAAGGGAAAAATCGCTGCGGTGCGGGAGTTGCCCGAAGGTCAGTCGGCAATTTCGCCGGCGCGCTTTCCGGAGTGGACCTCGCTCTCGGAGTTCAGGGACTTTGCGGCCGAGGTGCGTGAGAAAACCGGCGGCATTCCGGTCGGTTTCAAGTTGTCCGCCCAACACATCGAAAAGGATATTGATGCCGCACTCGAAGTGGGCGTGGACTACATCATTCTGGACGGTCGCGGTGGCGGCACGGGTGCCGCGCCATTGATCTTCCGCGACAACATATCGGTGCCGACCATTCCGGCCCTGGCAAGGGCGCGCAGACATCTTGATGCCTGCACTAGCGGTAATGGCGGTGATGTCACTCTCATAACGACCGGCGGTCTGCGCCACCCCGCCGATTTCGCCAAAGCTATGGCGCTTGGAGCAGATGGCATCGCGGTATCTAACGCCGCCATCCAGGCGATAGGCTGTCTGGGAATGCGGGCATGTCATACGAACAATTGCCCGGTCGGCATCGCAACGCAGAAGCAGCACCTGCGGGATCGACTACCGGTCGATATTGCAGCGGAACGGCTCGCAAGGTTTTTCTCCGCAAGCGTTGAGCTGATGACGGTGTTGGCCAGAGCTGCGGGGCACCGTCACTTGCGGGATTTTGCTGCAGACGACCTCACTACTTTTAAGAGGGACATGGCGGACCTGACCGGTGTCGCCTACGGTGGAGTCCGCAGTTAAATGACAAGACAAAGATTTCCAGCGATCGATGCAGAAGCGATAGCAAGCACTCGTGTTGCGCTGCATGCTTACGCGCAAATTCTGGGACATTGCCTGAAGGCCAGCCGGCCAAAACGCAAACACTGGTGGCACGCCAGTCTGCGACCATCACTTAGCGGCTTAACGACTGGAATAATTCACGCAGACATCGACTTCGAATTAACGCTCGACTTGCGCAGCAACCTGCTGCAATTACGCACAGCATCCGGAGAAGCCCACGATGAGCCGCTCACCGGGCAGCCTGTTTACCAGCTTGCCGACACGGTGATTGATTTCCTGATTTCGACGGGTGCGACGCATTCGCTTGCTGCCGACCTGCAATTGGACCGCGACACAGCGTCACGCTTCGAGGGCTACTCCGACGAACAGGCCAATCTGATCGGTCGTGTGTTCGGTGATGTCGCGGCCCTGATGACCGAGTTTCGAGCAGATATTGTGCAAGAGTCCAGCCCGATACAAATATGGCCGCATCACTTTGACATGTCTCTGCTGTGGCTGCCGGGTGAGAAAATTCCGGGACAAGATCCGACCAACGAGGAGTACTCCGATAAGCAGATGAACTATGGCTTCGTGCTCGGCGATGAAGGTATTCCGGAGCCGTATTTCTATGTGACCGCATATCCGCTTCCCGAGAAGCTTGCCCAGATCAAATTGCCGCCCGGGGTTCGTTGGGAAACGACGGCGTTCAATGGTGCGTTACTCACCTACGAGACGCTGTTGCAAAGCAGCGATCCTGGAGCGCTTCTGCTCGACTGGTGGCGCCTACTCCACCGCGGAATATTCCACCCAGTACACGCCTCTTAACTCGTCAACCTTGAAGCCGGTGGCCTCGTCTTCCGGATACATCATCTCGATCTGCGCTGCAACGTCCGGCGCGAGAGTCTCTCCGTGGCAGGCGAGGCACAACGGTTGCATCGTTATCGGTTCGACGTAACCCTCGCGATTGTTCGCTAAAGACACGACTCTCGAGGTGCGATTCGATTCTTCCTCAAGGTATGTCGTGAGGATGGCATCGACCCACTCAGGCGCCGAATTAGCCGGGTTACGAAGGCGGTGACTCGTGCGTCCAATCTGGATGCCGTCTACAGAAAGAGAATCCGCAATTGCCGGAGCTTGATCCTTGCAGACACTGATCGCATTCAGAGGGCCCTTCTGCATCCCGGTCGTCAGCGCCTGCTTCAGGTTCGTCTTCAGAGGCGCCAACAATTCTGCACCGCGGGCAGGCCCGGTTTCTTGGGTTGACGCCACTTCCGATGCGCAAAATGCCACCATAAAAACTGCCCACGCAGCGACCAGTAATTTTGTATTTTTCATTTAATACCTGCCTCAGAGTTTCTCGCTTCGTAACTATTTTCTAGTCCTGTTTCTATTCTTAGAGCTGACTCTTTTTCGGCTTGTGGTTGGCCTGATG
>CAYWYT010000064.1:0-10800 GCA_964462665.1 uncultured Woeseiaceae bacterium
CGGTCTGGTCAGTTACATCGGCGTGATTGCCGCGCTTGTGCAGATCCTCGAGATGGCGCTGGATCGCTATGTGCCCGCGCTCTACAACGCGCTCGGCATCTTCTTGCCACTGATCACGGTTAACTGTGCAATTCTCGGCGGCACGTTGTTCATGGTCGAGCGTCAGTACGACTTTGGTCAGAGCGTTGTGTATGGAGTCGGTAGTGGTGCCGGCTGGGCGCTCGCGCTCATTGCCCTCGCCGGTATTCGTGAAAAGCTGCGTTACAGCGACGTGCCGGACGGACTGCAGGGCCTCGGCATCACTTTCATCATCGTCGGTCTGATGTCGCTGGGCTTCATGGGCTTTTCGGGGATTCAGCTTTGATCGTCGAAGTACTTCTTGGCGTTGGGCTCTTTACAGCGATAATTCTCGCGTTGGTGCTGGTTATTCTCGCGGCACGCTCGCGCCTCGTGGCAAGCGGCGAAGTCGAGGTCATCGTCAATGATGATCGCGAGCTGCACTTGCCCGTCGGCGTCAAACTCATGCAGGGTCTCGCAGACGCGGACATTTTCATCGCCTCTGCTTGCGGCGGCGGCGGAACCTGTGGGCAATGCAAGGTACGGGTACTGAGCGGCGGCGGCGCGATCCTGGCAACGGAAACCTCGCTTATAAATCGCCGTGATGCGGCCGGACATTATCGCCTGTCTTGCCAGGTTACGGTCAAGCAGGACATGCAGGTTCGCGTACCGGACGAAGTTTTCGGCGTTCGACGTATCGAGTGCAAGGTTGTCTCAAATAATAATGTTGCGAGCTTCATTAAGGAGCTTGTACTTGCTCTGCCGGAAGGAGAAGAACTCGATTTCAAAGCCGGCGGATACATACAAACCGAGTGTCCGCCGCACAGCCTTGCGTATGCGGACTTCGACATTGATGCACGTTTTCGCGACGAGTGGGACCGCTACAATCTGTGGCGCTACAAATCGGACGTACGCAAGACGGAATCGCGTGCGTACTCGATGGCGAATTTTCCGCTGGAGAAAGGCGTCGTCAAACTGAACGTGCGCATAGCAACGCCGCCGCCCGGCCCGGACGACAGCATACCGCCAGGCATCATGTCCTCATGGATATTCAATCTGAAGCCCGGCGACCCGGTAACGATATCGGGCCCATACGGCGAATTCTTCGCGCGTGAATCCGATAACGAAATGGTGTTTATCGGCGGTGGTGCTGGTATGGCGCCGATGCGTGCACATATTTTTGATCAACTGCTGCGGCGGCATTCGGAGCGCCGCATGTCGTTCTGGTATGGCGCACGTAGTTTGAAAGAAGTTTTTTACAAGGAAGAGTTCGACAAGCTTGCCGCTGATAATCCGAACTTCGAGTGGCACCTGGCATTGTCTGAGCCGCAGCCGGAAGATAATTGGAGTGGATACTCCGGATTTATTCATCGCGTGTTGCATGACGAGTATCTTGCGGCACACGAGGCGCCAGAGGATTGCGAGTATTATCTCTGTGGCCCGCCGATGATGAATACGGCTGTTCTAAAGATGCTAGACGACCTCGGTGTGGCGCAGGAAAATATTCTGCTCGACGATTTTGGAGGCTAGGTGAGTACCATACTGATTACATTTTTATTGAGCTTCGTTTTGATATTGCTCGTTATTGTCGGCATGAGTGTTGGTGTTCTGAATGGACGCAGGGCGATTAGTGGCAGCTGCGGTGGATTGAACAACGGTGGTTGCGAACTTTGCAGTGGTAACTGCCGCAAGCGGCAGGGAGGCGAGAAATGACCCCGAAGTCCTGTCTGGTAAAAGACTACATGGCGCGTACGCTGGTGACGTTCAAGCCCGATACGGACGTACTCGATGCAGTGCACACGCTGGTTGTGAAGCGCATCGCTGGCGCGCCGGTGGTGGACGATGAGGGTAGTCTTGTCGGCATGTTGTCGGAATTCGATTGCATGAAGGTAGTACTGGATGCGAGCTACTACGGCAACTCGGGCGGCCCGGTAAGCGACTACATGACGACGAATACCAAGACCGTCGATGCGCAAATGAATATCATCGACCTGGCGCAGGAGTTCATCGAGACCAAGTTTCGGCGCTTTCCGGTGCTGGACGGTAACCGCCTGGTTGGTCAGATCAGTCGGCGTGACGTCCTGCGGGCATTACAGGAAATTGCCCGCAACTAGTCTGCGTCTTGCTTTGATAACCCGGTCGCTAACATGCGCCGTCGCAGGTAAGCATGCACCTCCAGTAGTGGCAGCTCCTTTGGGCACATATCCTCGCAGGCCATCATGCCAATGCAGCCGAACACACCTTCATCTGTGGCGATGACCTCGAACCAATCCGAATTGTCGCGATCGTCGCGCGGATCGAGCATGAAGCGTGCCATGCGATTGAGCCCGGCAGCCCCAAGAAAATCGCTATTGATGTTGGCAACGCCACAGGATGCGACACAACAGCCGCATTCAATGCAGCGGTCGCTCTCATAAATCTTCTGCGACGTCTCGTCGCTCATGCGCGCCTCTTGTGCTTCCGGATCGAATGCCAGGCGTTGATGCACCCAGGCCTCGGTGCGCTCCGCCATTTGTCGGAACCAGGTGCCTGTATCGACTGACAAGTCGCCGATCAGGCGAAACACGGGTAGGGGGTAGAGTTTGATTGTGTCCGGCAATTCCGCCGTCAAAGTGCGGCAGGCAAGTGCAGGGCGCCCGTTAACCATCATGCCGCAGGATCCGCAGATGGCAGAGCGGCATGCAAAGTCGAACTGCAACCCCGGATCCTGCTCCTCCCGTAGTCGATTCAGCGCGATGTATAACGACATGTAGGGTGTCTCATCGATCTCGAACGTGTCGGTGTGCGGAACGGCATCCGGATCTTCCGGGTTGTAGCGAAACACTTCGAAGGTCAGGCGGCGACTCATACCGGCACATCCTCTGGCAGGCGACTGCCCATGGGTTCTTTGCTCTGCGGGCGACCCGCCGCGGCTTGTTGTTGCAATACATCGGCGTTGTAGCTTGCGACGCTTGTGCCCATCGCGATCTGTTCACCGCCGCCGTAGCCACGGTCGCCAGGTGGTACCACCATCTGGCCGGTTGGCTCGTAGCTGAAATCAGGTTCGGACGAATCCCGCGCCCAGCGAACCAATGTCCGATTGAGCCAGTTCTCGTCGTCGCGGGCCGGAAAGTCGGTGCGAGAATGCGCACCGCGACTTTCGGTGCGCGCTAAGGCCCCCACTGCGACAGATGTTGCGAGTCGCAACATACCTTTCAATCTTAATGCGAATGTGAGTTCCGGATTCATTCCCGGCTGCACGCATCGCAGTACTGCGTTATCGCAGTCAGCGAGCAATTGGCGCAGTTCATCGACGGCTTCAGCCAGCTCTTTGCCGGTTCGAAAGATTCCGACCTTGTGCATCATGATCTCGCCCATTGCGTCACGAATCTGGAATACATTCAGACCGGCGCCAGAGCGTGCCAGCCAACCCGTTGCTTCGTGTTCGGCGAGCGCAATCACGTCGAAGAAGGTACCGGTGTTAACGCGAAGTTCAGTGCCCGCCGCAAACTCGGCAACGTGTTGACCGACAATGCGGCCGCTGACCAGCGTTTCCGCGAGACTATTGCCGCCAAGCCGGTTAAAGCCATGCATATCCCAGCAGGCGGCTTCGCCAACGGCGAACAGCCCTGCCAAACCGTAGGCGGCGCCGTCCTTGTTAACCCGGATGCCACCCATTGAATAGTGCTGCGTCGGCCGCACCGGTATCAGGTCTTCAGCAGGATTGATGCCGGCAAAGTCCTGGCAGATGTCGAAGACTTCTCTGAGTTTTGTTCGCAGATGTCTTTCGCCGAGATGGCGTACGTCAAGCCACAAGTGCTGTCCATCGTCGCTGTCGACACCGTTGCCATCGCGCATGCACTGCGCCATGTGTCGTGACACGACGTCGCGACTGGCGAGTTCCTGTTTTTCCGGTTCGGCCTCGACCATAAAGCGATGCAGGTTTTTATCCAGCAGGTAGCCGCCGTCGCCACGAGCGCCCTCAGTAACGAGGATGCTGCTCGGTGCGAGTGCCGTAGGATGAAATTGGACGGCTTCCATGTTGCCAAGCGGCACGATGCCGGTGTCGAGAGCAATTGCGGCCCCGCTGCCATCGTTGATCGTGGCGTTGGTCGTATATTTGCCGTAGATGCGGCCGTACCCCCCGGTCGCGACAACGGTTGCGCGAGCGGCGATCGCAAAGTGACGCCCGGTTCGCAAGCAACGCGCAATGATGCCCTTGCAGCGCTGACCATCGTGAACAAGCCGAACCGCCTCGGCTCGATCTCGAACATTGATGCCCATACGTACGACTTCACTGTCGAGCGCGTATAACGCAGCATGACCGGTGCCGGCGCCGGCATAGCAGGCGCGCCACTTCGCGGTACCGCCGAAATCGCGATGCATGATCAAGCCATCATTTTCCTGCGCTTCTTCAATCGTAACTTGCTCTCCCTTGATGAAGTAACGATTGCTGCCGCCACGCACTCGGGTCCACGGCACGCCGAAGTGCGCCAGCTCGCGCACAGCGAACGGCGCTTCTTCTGCAAAAATACTCGCTACTTCCTGGTCGGCACCCCAGTCAGAGCCACGCACTGTATCGAGAAAATGCAACATAGGGCTGTCGCCATCGGCCTTCGCGCAGTTACCGAGTGCCGCTTGCATGCCGCCTTGTGCGGCACAGCTATGGCTGCGACGCGGTGGCACGAGGGACAGCACGAGAACATCGAGACCTGCGTTGGCTGCCTGGATGGCGCAGCGTTCGCCTGCCAGACCGCCGCCTATGATCAAAACGTCAGTGGTTAACATGCGCTCACTCATTGCGACGCTGGGTCCAGTAGAAACGCGAGTGGTGGTTCAAGAATGCCGGCCAGCACGACCAGCGTAATCGTGCCCAGTACCAGGATGGACCAAAACAGGAATTGTTCGATGCGTGACAAAGCCTGTCGCGACAGCAAGGTTCCGGCACCCCATTTGATGGCAAGCCGGTACAAACCAACGCTGGCATGAAACTCAACGCAAAGAAGTAATACGGCATAGGGCAGCCAAAGGCCGGCACCTACTCGTGCGAGCGTTGTTGCAGACTCAATGCCGGCTTGATTGCCATACAGTGGTGTAAACACGTCGACGCCCAGCAGAATGATGTGAAAACTACCTAGTACCAGAATGACCATGCCAGTCCGTACCTGCCAGATCCAAAGCAGGGAATCGAGGTGGGGCGTCCAGGAGCGATGCAGACCTTTCGACAGCTGCGTGACACGTTGTCTTTCACGAAGCTGCGCAGGGATTTTGCGACTGGCGAATACTGCGTGAATCAGGAAGAGTGCAAAGATGGCAAGGACGGTAGGTTGTGCAATGTGATAAGTCTCCAGCTGCGTTGCCATCCAGTCGAAACCACGCTCACCCAGAAGAATAGAGCCGACTAATAGCATATGGCCCCACATGAACAGCGCCAGAAAAAGACCGCTGCCACCGCTGATCAGCTCGTAAAAGAGCTGGTGCGAGGCAGTGCTATCTGGCCCGACCGGCTTCATTCAGGGCGAAGCACCGTCATTATTTCCGGGTCTTCCTCTCCCTCAGCCAACAGGGTATGACAGTTTTCGCAGTCATCGGAAATCTGTTCACGATCTGCGGTCCGCATCTTGCGCGCGTGGCAACGCGTGCAGCCAGGCGACTGCTCGTGGCCGATATGGTTTGGATAGGTGTTCCACCAGACTTTCATATTGGGGAAGACATTGACCGAATAGATGTCGCCTAGCGACTGCGCCGCCGCTGCAATTGCGATGCCGTTCGCTGCCGCGATATCCGGGTAATTCTCGACATAGAACTTCATTAGCTCATCCGAGATAACGGCGCGCGCGGCTTCATGCGATTCATACTCCGCGTCGATAACGCGCATGCTCTCTCGTTTGACAAACGGAAGTGTGCGATCGATCAACCCGCCTTCGATCGCAAGATCGACCTCTTTGGCCGGTTCTTTATAAACATGGCTGGGGCGGTTATGACAGTCGACGCAGTCCATGGTTCGCCACACACCGCCATCTTCGGGCGCCTTGCGATCGGCGAACAGCTTTGTAGCGCCGTCCGTATCCGTGAATTCGACTTCATAGATATCTTCGCGTGTTTCATCCGACCGGTAACGAATCTTGACGTCCGGATCAACGTGCCAGTGAATACCAGACGATTGACCGACACCGCTGCCGCCCACCTTGAGTAACAAAGCAGTCGTCAGCTCCGTGTTGGTCTCGTCCTCTTCATAATGTTTGATGACCCGCAGCTTGTCGCCAATGAACTTCGTTGGCCAATGACACTGCTCACAGGTATCACTTGCCGGACGCAAGTCGTGCAACGGCGTTGGTATCGGCCGTGGATAGAGGTCCAGCGCAACCGATACGAGCTGCCACGCACCGTCCAGTTTCGATTTCACAAACCAGTCCGCACCGGGACCAATGTGGCAATCTGCGCAGGCAAGTCGCGAATGTGGCGATCGCGAATGTGCCGTGTATTCGGGCTCCATGACCGAGTGGCACGATAGACCGCAGAATTCGGTGGACTCCATGAAATGCACGCCCTTGTAGGTTGCTCCTGCAAGAACCACAAGGTTGATGGTTGTAATGCAGATAAATATCAATAGCCACTTGCGTGTCTTGGCACTGTTCAGATCGAACACTGGCAGTGCAGGTGTACTTTCGCTGCCGTGCGTGCGTCGCAGTTTACGGCGCCACAACAGACTGCCGATCGGAATCATTATGAGGCCGGTGATGCACAGCATCGGCAGAATCAGGAATGTCAGGATTCCGAGATACGGTCCGCCTTCAAAGCCCAGCTGTTGAATTGCAAACAGGGACACAATCAGAATCAGGCTTGCCAGTGCGAGCGCAGTGCCTGTCAGGCTGATCACATTTCGCGTTATCGAGCCGATAAAACTTCTGAGCATATTCGTCCTCACTGACCGTCAAGCGGCTGGCCGTTATTTTCGTTTTTAGTGGCTGAGCAACGCCCAGATAATACCTATAGCGAGAGCGATCCCGATTGTCAGAAAGATTGAACCCCATATATACGCTCTTCTGCGTTCCTCGACCGTCGGCGCGTCGACAAGATAACTTTCAAGCTCGCCGTTATCGACTAGCCGCTGATATTCCAGCGGTCGCTCTGACTTAAAGCGTTCCAACGTCATCTTGCCAGTGAAAATGACGATATCCATCGGGAACGATTCCGGACGCAAATGCGTGTGGAAGAAGTGGAAGATAAAGATGAATCCGGTCGCCAGTAACGCTTCGTCGCTGTGGATGACATGTGCGGCATTCAGCACCCATCCCGGCAGGTAGGTCGTAAACAACCCCGGGAACCAGAGCACTAACCCGGAAAGTCCGATAATCATGACGCCCCAGAATACCGCGAGGTAGTCAAACTTCTCGAAATAGGTCCAGCGATCACCTGCCGGGCGCTCGCCGAAATACAGGAAGTAACGAATATTGGCGAAGAAATCTCTGAAGTCACTGGGTTGCGGCACCATGGAGTTTGGTCCCCATAACAAGCCGCGCTCTTTCTTGAAAACCCAGCGAACAAACAGGTTCACAAGATGGTAGGCCAGGTAACCAAAGGTAACGATAGCGGCCAGCCGGTGAATCACTCTTGCAAAATCAATTCCGCCGAGCAGGTTCATCAACTGCTGTGCCCACGGCGCAGCATGGAATTTAAGCGGCAGACCCGTCAATGCGAGTAGCAGGAACGTCGTGACGATCACGACATGCATACGAATGTTCATCGTATTGAAACGCCTGACGTATTGACCACTCATTGCAGGCTCTTCGTCGAACTCGCCGCGCAGCACGCCAACCCAGGAGCGCTGCAACCACAGCAGGTCGTGAATGCCGAAGAACGCAAAGACACCAATCAATAGTGCCGTCATGAAGAACCACACAATATAGACGGCAAAATTGTCGTCCGGATTAGACGGGTCATTGTGCGGATCGAAACTGATGAAGTTTGCGCTGACATTGTCGTGGCACTGGCCGCAAGTCTCGGCAAGATTCGCCGGATTTACGCTGGAACGCGGGTCATCTGCTGCGAGGTTCTTGTGTGGCGTGTGGCAGTCCGCACAAACGGCGCCAGTCGCCATCCCCAAATTGCCGGCCTGGCCATGAAAACTGTCACGGAACGTTGTCAGGTATTCTTCGTGGCAACCCCCGCAGGTGTCCGCCGAGCTCAACCTGCTATCGGCGCTGGTTGGATCGGCTATGCCGTGAGTCGAGTGGCAATCCGTGCAAACAGGGCCCTCTTCATCCTCCTGCCACGCAAGACCATGCGCACTCAGGTTTTTCCAGTCATCGAGCAATAGGACATGACAACTGCCGCACATCTCGGGCGAATTTTTATGCGAGGTGGGTGAGCGCTCATTGGCGACTTCATAGATTCGGTGCCCGCCATGGCAATTACTGCAACTCGGAGCGGCGGTGAGACCGGACAACAGCAGCGCCTTGCCGTGCTCGCTCGTCAGGTATCGGTCAAGCGGCAGCTCCGGCGTATCGTGGCAGCCACCGCAGTTCTTTATCTGGTTGATCGGCGAAACGGCAGAGGCGACATCCGTAACCGCATGAATCGCATGCGGTGCACCGTGACAATCTGTGCATCCTGCTTCACCGCTATGCACGCTGCGGCCGACTTCGCGTTCGGTACGGGAATGGCACTGCACGCAGCTTGCTGCATCGGTCAAGGGTTCGAGGTCATCTGCCTCGTGCTCGGGAGGCACGTTGGTGTGACAGTCAAGGCAGACAATGTCCGGGTGCGCTGGCGAAGCCAGTTGCACATCGTCATGGCAATCCGCACAGCCTTCGCTCTGCGCCGGCGCAATTGCCGCCAAAAACAGAAGAGCAACCCCGAGGATTACTCTTGGAAGGTCGATGAAGCGTGCAGCCATATCCATTTCTCGCCCCTTACTCGCACGGTAAAGGTACTAAGTACCGCGACGACAGAGGATTGGCTATTGGGGTTTCCCGAAGGTGTATAGATAATCCGTTATTGCTGACTGGCGTAGTAGTGCAGCAGAGCCGTTACATCAGCTTCACTGAGCTCATTCATTTTCTCTTCCATCTTTGCGGGCTGTTCGCGAGAACCGCCCAGATATTCAGCAAATGAATTTTCAAGGTAGCCCATCCACTGACCGCCAATAATGCCGGCCTCATCATCGGCATTGGTACCGGCCTCGGAATGACAGCTCTCACACAGTTTGTCATGCACGGTCTGCCCGGCTGCGGCCATATCGGCGTCAAATTCCTGTTGGGCGGCGACGAATGGCAGCTCGAAGTAGTGCGCGGCAAGGTCTTCCAGCATGCCGTCATCCAGATCGGCAACTACCTGGCACATCGTGGTAGCCGGACGGCTCGTATCGCCCTGTCGGTACTTGCTCTCGCTGCAAGGGCGCTCATTGTCACGATAAATGAACAGTGCATCGGAGTGCACGTATTCCGGCATGCCAGCAATCGTCGGTACATCCGACCATTGACTGACACCATGATCGCCATGACAGTCGTTACATTGCGCTGCAACTGCGTCCAAGTCGTCGGCAGTCGCGACAGCGGCAAGCCCGAACGCAAGCAGCGCACCAACAGGAATGCCCAGGCGCCATTTCGCTTGTGGTCGCGCCCAAAGTCGCGAAGGTTTCTTGTCAGTATAATCCGTCATGATCTCGTTCCTCGTTTTCGGCGACGCCCTGAATAGGGCGCAACTTCACACCTCGCACCCTGTCGGCAACGCTAGTTTGCATCAATAGTGGATAACCGAACCTCGCTTGCGATGTCATGGCGCATTTCCTCGCGCAAATTATTAACACCGGTGAAAAACTCGCGCATCATGATTACCCACAGATAATAGCCGCGTTCGGTCAAATGCAAAGTATCGCCGTCGCGTCGAACGGCGCCGAGCAACTTTAGCCCCGCTAGTTCAGAGCGCAGCTCGCGACGAAATACACCGTCGAAGTGGGCGTCGGCATCGCTCAGTTTGAGCGAGCCGGAGAACATATGGGTCAGCAGGTAATAGCGCATGTGATCAACGCGGCTCAGCGCGCGGCGGCGCGCGATGCCAGTTTTTCCGGCATTCGCCAGCCGGATGTAATGGTTGATCGAGAATGTGCTGGCGAAAATACTGCCGCCAAGAAAACTGAAAGCGCCGCTGCCGAGGCCCAGATATTCATCCTGCTCAGTGATGTACTCATCTATCATGCTTGTCTGGCGCGAAAAGCACCAAGCGGAGGAACGCGTATACCCTGCGGCCAGCATATGACGCACGATAAGCTGATAGAGGGTCTTTTCCCGGGCATGGTCGACAATACCCATGTCGCGAAGCATCGCTTTGCGCGTGCTACCGGTCGTCATCAGTGGGTAAAAGGACACCTGGTCGGCGCAAACGTCCTGCGTCAGGATCTCGAGATCCGCAAGCAGTGATGCGTCTGTCTGGTGTGGCAGATTGAAAATCATATCGACATTTAATGTGTCGAAGGTCCCGGCAATAGACTTAAGGCGCTCTCTGATTTGCTCGCCGCTGCCGTACTTTTCGTAGCGTTGCATCTCTTTGAGCAGTGTGTTGTCGAAACTTTGTACTCCGACGGAGAGCCTGTTTACGCCAGCATCCTTGAGGCGCGACAGTCCGGCATCGCCAATATCATCTGGATTGGTTTCAATCGATACGCAAGCAATAGGGTGCAGATCGCGAAGCAGTGAAAGAGTTGCCACAAGTTCGTCCGGAAGGACGGTGGGCGTGCCACCGCCAAAATAGACTTCATTGAAA
>CAYWYT010000065.1:0-10696 GCA_964462665.1 uncultured Woeseiaceae bacterium
ATCCTTCGATGGGAGGAGCTTTCGGTGCCAGAACAGAAACTAACGGTTACCCTCTGGTCTTCAATATCTTCTCCGACCCCAAAGAGGAGCACAATATTATTGGGGACAATGCCTGGACGATGGGTGCGTACCTGAAGGCAATAGGCGCGTACAAAAAGTCATTGGTGGATGATCCGAATCCTCCGGCTTTTTCATTGCAAACCGGTTCTTTTTCGAAACCGTAGCGTCCCTAACAGATGCAGCATGTGATGTCGCTGAGGGCCAGCGCTGCGCTGGCAGGGAGAGAATACGGAACGGACTGGAACCATGATGAGAAACCAATCCTTAACCGTTACGTTGCTCGCATCGCTGGCGGTACTGGTAAGCGCCTGCGCCTCAACTCCGCGTCCGACGCCACCGGTCGAGGGTGCGCCGATCGCCCAACCGTGGGGTTCGGTGCCTCTATTGGCCGCGGACGGCGAGATCGACGAGAATTTCGGCGATAGTTACATCCAATCATTGCTAGCCAAGCGCGATGAGTATCGACAGGCAGGTGGTACCGGCAAGGTCCCGTACCGTGCGTTAACCCTTTCTGGCGGTGGTTCGCGCGGCGCCTACGGGGCTGGCGTGCTGAGCGGATGGACGGTGCACGGCGATCGTCCGCAATTCGATGTCGTCACCGGCATATCCACGGGGGCGCTGATGGCCACGCACGCGTTCCTTGGGCCAGACTTCGATGACGATCTCACGATCTACAAGAATATCGACAACGACGATGTGTTTCGAAAACGCAGCACACTTGAGACGCTCAAAGGAACGTCGATGCTTGACACGACGCCGCTCCGGGAGACGCTGCTGTCGATCATTACCGACGAGATACTCGATCTCGTTGCCGCCGAATATCGTCAGGGCCGTCGACTCTTCATCGGCACGACCAACCTCGATGCCAATACATTCGTCATCTGGGACATGGGCGCCATCGCCGATTCCAAAAGACCCGATCGACTGAAGCGTTACATTGATGTTGTTCTGGCCTCTGCTTCGTTCCCGATCGTATTTCCACCCGTTTATCTCGACGTCGAGGGCCCGGCGGGCACCTACACGGAGATGCACTCCGATGGCGGCATCCGTGAGTCGGCGTTCTTCTTTGATTTCGATCTCATCGAGGACGTCCGTCGCGCCATGGAGAGTCTTGGTCTAAGTGAGGATGACTTTAAACAGGAGATCTACCTGTTGAACAACGGGCCAATTGCCTCAACAATGGCCAAAACCTACAAGCCGGTTGACGGCACGCTGGGCGCGATCGCGGGCGCAAGCGTTGATGCAATGCTGACCAAGGTTACGCAGGGGAGTGTGTATCGGCTGTGGGTGCTGGCGATGGTGCACGGCGCCGATTTCCACTTTAGCTTCGTGCCGCCGGATTTCGAATTTACGTCTGGGTCATTGACGTTTGATCCTGTGGAACAGATAGCGCTGTTTGAGCGCGGCTATCAACAGGCGCTCGATGGTACTGCCTGGGCCACGCAACTGGCACCCACCAGTACCGAGGAACTCATACAGAATATCGTGGAACCGACGTCCAGTTTCGATCGCAACGAATTGCCGCTTTGGCTAAACAGAGATGACCAGTGACAGCCGCGCTACAAAGGCTGGGTCGACAGGAGTATGTAGTAATGAAAGTGATGTTTTTTTCGGCGCTGTTGCTCGTGCTTTTATTTCCTCTCAGCGGCCACGCGCAACTCGCCGGACACAATACGAAGGGCGACTTCGGCCTCCAATCCGGCACAGCGGCGCCACCGGGTTTCTACGTCGTGCCGTTATATTACGATTTCAGTGCCGACACCTTGCGTGATGGAAACGGGGATTCATTTACACCTCTCGATGGCGGCGGGTCTGTCGATGCAGGGGCGTTCATTGTGGGTGGGCTGTGGGTAACGGAGAAGAAGTTGCTCGGGAGCAACTACGGCTTCGCGGTATATCCCGGCGTCACCAATAACGCACTGGAATTTCCGGCCCTTCAGTCCAGCTCCAAGACCAGTACGGGCTTCGCCGATCTCTACGTCCAGCCGGTTATTCTTGGTTGGAATAACACCCGCGCCGATTTCACGGCCGGCCTGGGTATCTACGCACCGACCGGTCATTACACGGCGGGTGGCGACAGCAATCGTGGACTTGGCATGTGGGGCTACGAAGTATTCGGCGGTACGACCGTGTATTTCGATGCGGCGAAGACATGGCACTTTGCCGCGACTGCATTCTATGAAACACACGGCGACAAGGATGGCACTGACGTTCGTGTGGGCGATGTCCTGACGCTCGAAGGCGGCCTCGGAAAGTCGTTTATGGAGGGTGCGGTTAACGTCGGTATTTCCTACTATGCGCAATGGAAACTTAGCGATGACGATTTTGGTCTGAACTTCACTCCACCCGGTGGTCCGATTCTCGACCGGCATCGGGTGTACGGAATCGGCCCGGAGATAACCGTGCCGCTTCAAAGCAAGTCGAAGCTTTATGGATTTTTGAACCTGCGCTATTTCTGGGAGACCGGGGCGCGGACTTCACTCGAGGGAAATACACTTCTGGTCACGTTTACATTTCCTATACCTAGTATTCCCTTGCAGTGAAACGCTTAATTAGCCTTGCAGTTTTGTTTGTGTTCGTGACGCCGCTGGCGGTGGCTGATGAGCACGCGTCGGCCGGGGGTGACGACGCTAAGCTGCCTGACGCCAGCGCCGAGGGCGAAAAAAAAGACGAGTCATTCTGGAACAAAGACCGGAACTGGTTCGCTGTTCCAATACCCGTATCTAACCCGACATTCGGCACCGGACTGGTGCTCGGCGGAGCGTATTTCTACCCGCAAACGGAAGCACAAAAAAAAGCGCAGCCCGCGTCCGTCACGGGAGCGGCCGGTTTTTATTCTGACAATGACAGCAGCGCTTTCCTGGTCGGTCACCAGACATTTCTGAAAGATGATAAATGGCGTATCGGAGGCGTCGCCGGCGTTGTGGATCTCAGACTGGAGCTTCGATCCTCGGAGTCCGGGGGAGCGTCAATCGACTGGATCATTGAAGGTGAAGGATTCTACGCCCAGACTACCCGCGTAATCGGAAAAAAATGGCGAGCTGGAATTCTCGCTCGCTATCTGGACTTCGATGAGCAGTTTTCAGTGAATCTTCAAAACGTCGACTTCAATCTCGAGGCCAACACGATATCGTCCGGACTTGGCGCAGTCGCGGAGTACGACAACCGCGAGACGCCGTTCAATCCCTACACAGGCAATCGATTCGAATTCGGCGTTCTTGCTAACAGCAGGAGTCTCGGTGGCGACGATAGCTACGAATCCTATGACGCCAACTACTCGTCCTACCACTCGGTACACCCGTCGGTAGTCCTGGCGTGGGAGGTCAAGGCATGCTATCGGTCCGACGGCACGCCGCTGTGGGACGCCTGCTATATAAATTTGCGCGGCTTTTCGTTTACTGAATACATCGGCCAGGCATCTGCGGCAACTCAGGCAGAGGCGCGCTGGCGATTCCATGGAAAATGGGGTGCCGTAGCATTTGTGGGCGGCGGTTATTACAGCAACTCGTTCAACGACCTTCGCGATCGCGAAATAATCCCCAGCTATGGCGTCGGCTTGAGATACATGGTGCTCCCGTCTAAACGCATCAATTTGCGCCTGGATTACGGACGTTCAAACGATAACGATGCGATCTACCTCAGCGTCATGGAGGCCTTCTGAGAGCGGACAGAATAACTGCCGCTGCCGGCAAGATTACTACTACGTTTCTGGTAATCCTGTTGGCGCTTGTTGCTGGCGGCTGCAGTTCGATTCCGGTCGAACAGCGCGCACAGGTTCGCGACGAGATAAACGCCAAAGCGGAGCAGACATTGGCTCAGTTTATTGAAGCGGATCCGACTGTCGAGCAGGAGATTGAGGATTCAGTTGCCTACTTTCTAGGATCGAGTACTACCGGAATGATCGGGCTTGTCGGTGGAGCCAACGGTGTCGGTGTGCTCTACAACAGAAAAAACAGCACTCGCGCTTACCTGGATATCAGCGCTGTACAGCTTGGTGTCGGTATCGGGGCCGTGGACGCCAAGGTTCTGATAATTTTTGAGACCGAGGACGCATTTGAGCGCGTCGCGGAGGGCGGATGGCGGACCAGCGTCGGCTCTATGTCCACAGCCGGCGCGGCGGGCGCGGTGTCGCGCGTGATGGGAAACGGCGAAACACTGCGTGCGCTGTCGGAATCCGGTGCGGCGCTGGGCGCAAATGCAGGATTGACCCGAATCAGCGTCAACACGGACCTGACCGACACCGGTCTGTCGTTGTCAAGTTTCCCCAGCTTTGGCGAGCCTCGCACCAATCGGCAGGGCGAGGATGCGCCGCGGATCTGGCGCCGCAAACTGCCGATATTTGGCCAGGAGGTCATCGACAAAGGCTATGACCTGCCGTTGCCACTCGGCCTGGGCCTGAACTACGTCGACATGATCCAGGACATCAACCTGACGCAGCTGTTCGTTGGCATCAACGGTCAGGATCTGGAGCGATTCGAGTTCGTTTCGTTTGAAGACGCCGAAACCGTCACCGAGTCGTATCAGCTTATGCTCGACGCATGGGTGCTCCCTTTCATGAATGTATTCGCGTTGCTTGGCAAGGTGGATGGCGACGCCAACATGGACGTATTCCTCGATGGCAACCTGATACTCGATGAAACCGGTACGGACTGCTCGCCCATCATCCTGCGGCCGCCGACCTGTAACCTCCTCGAGGACCAGATAATATCGTTTCCGGTAAGGGCAAACGTCGACATCCGGATTTATGGCATTGGCACGATCCTGGCCGGCGGTTGGAAAGGCTGGTTCGCGGTTGTTCCGGCCACCGCCACGTGGGCAGAGCCAAAAGGCAAGGTCGCCGATGGATTCTCACTGACGATTACGCCGAGAGTAGGGCGGGTCGTCGATCTCGGCAACCTCGGCAACCTGTCGCTGTTCGCCGGCGGTAACTACCTGGATTCCGATATGACGATCGACGGAAGCTACACATTTCCCGGTGATCTGCTGTCGCTTGATTACCGGATTGACCAACAGAACAAGGACAGATGGAATATCGTTGCGGGCTTTAATTGGGATATCAACAAGCATTTTTCCTGGTCTGCGGAGTACGACGGTTTCACGGGATCTCGGGAAGCGGTCATTACCTCAATTAATGTGAGCTTTTGACTCTCCTGAGACGCGGCAACTACGTATGGGACACGAGGGCAGCAGCGCCCAAAATAATGACCTTTCCCGGAAAACATCCTGTGAGCGCGAAACTGCCCCTAAACCTCGTCCATTGCCCTCGGCAAACGCCAACGTGTCTGGTCATATCCGACGTTCTTGATTCTATTGGTAACACACCGCTAATTCGGCTCCGCAAAGTTAGCGAAGACACGGGTTGCGAAATCTACGCAAAGGCTGAGTTCCTGAATCCGGGCGGCAGCATCAAGGACCGCATTGCACGGTATATCGTTCGCGCGGCGGAGCGTCGCGGCGAATTGCGCCCGGGCGCGACGATCATGGAAGTGACCTCCGGCAATACAGGAATCGCGTTGTCGATGGTCGGTGCGATGTGCGGCTACAGAGTTGTGATTATTCTGCCGCGCACGGTGAGCAAGGAACGCCGGCAAATGATCGAGGCATTTGGCGCCGAATTGCAGTTACTCGATGAGATCAACGATATTCAAAGCGCGGTACGGGACCTCGAAGAATTCGCTGCGGGTCAGGACGATATTTTTCTACCACGGCAATTCGCAAACCCGGACAACATTGAGGCACACCGAACGACGACCGGTGCCGAGATTTTGCGCCAGGTTAGACATCCGATCGATGCATTCGTGATGGGCGTTGGCACCGGCGGCACAGTCATGGGTGTCGGTCGCGCGCTACGCGAGCACGACAGCAAGACACGTATCGTTGCCGTAGAGCCGGACGAATCGGCGGTGATGTCGGGTGACAAACGCGGGCGCCATGGAATTCAGGGACTCGCGGACGGATTCATTCCGGATATCGTGAATCTGGACGAGCTCGACCAGGTGATTCGCATAAAGACGCCCGATGCGATCGAGCGAGCACACCAGATGAGTCGAGAAGAGGGTCTGCTGGTTGGAATCTCGTCGGGAGCGAACGTCATCGCCGCAACGCAACTCGCGAAGCAGCTCGGCCCCGGCAAAACAATTGTCACGATTCTGCCGGACAGGGGCGAGCGTTATCTCAGCCTGGGATCTTAGTCATCGGGCTATTTTTGTGCGCATCAGACGACCTACACGGCGTCTTATTTCTTTAAGGTAAGTGTAACTGCCGAAAGCTGATTTAAAGCTCTCTTTGAAACCTCTTCTGAAATCCCGGGAGTATGTTTCGAACCGTTCCAGGTCAACTGTCAGATTAGGAAAGGTTTCCGGGCCGGTAACAGGGCTTTTACCGATTTTCCCTTCGTACAGTCGCCACTTCTGAACGTTGTTCGTGTGGTTGCTCATCAGCACTGGACCCGTTTCGGCGCTAAGATCATGAAAGAAGGTACTTGCCGGGTACTTGTCAATCTGCTCATTATTATCACTTCCGGCTGCAATAAATGCCGTGCGGCAATGCTCCACATGGAGATTTGCAGGCGCTGTGGCAAAGTCGAAATAGTGCTTGGCCTGACTATGCTTCACCCCTAAAACGCAGAACGAGAAATGCGGATACTTTGCAAGCAATGAAAAGCCGCAAGATGCTGTGCGTTGCCCTCTATGCCATGGTGAGCGCCAGCCTAACGGTGCACGGCGAGACGTAATCATATCCCATTGAATGATCTCATTGACTCCAAGAATTTTGATCGGAGGTAATTCGCCCAATTCGAATGCGGAGGAAATATGGCCGTGGGCTGCGCTGATGAAGTTGTTGGGTAACGCATCATCGTCGTCAAGGTTCGTCGTTAAAATGTAATCTGGCGTGTCGGGCAGATACGGGTCTAACCAGTCGAGGTGATCCAGTTCATCGTCGGGGTTAAAAGTATGACAATAGGTATATTCTCGATCTTTGAGTAGCGATTCCAGCCGAGACTTATACTGTGGCTGCAAGTCCTTGTCGATAATGATTAACCAACTGAATTCCTGGTCAGATTGCGCCAATACGCTGGGTAGACAAATGGACTCAAAAAGCTTGAATCGCAGTTCTAATCGCTCGGGTTCTAATGGATCTTCACTAACCCTTGAATTTGTCTTGTAGTGTTTGAGTGTATCTTTGCCGCGATAACTAAAACGAGTGATTACGAGATGCTTGAGTTGCAATTTCAAAACTCCAACTAAACTTCATTCCAGTGTACTTACGAGACCACCTAAATATCGAAGCAGTTTTTATCGCGATAGAAGATCGTCGTTCTGTAATTGCCGATGCCTCGTGGTTTCAGGCCTTCAAAGTCAATATGCCTGAATCCTCTATCATTGAAAAAATCAAAAGCCGTCTGATATCTATCGCGGTGTGAGTCATCCAGGATGATGATGCCATTCTCCGAAATGGCCTGAAATGCCTGCTTTGCACAGTTAACTCGGTCCCTGCCATCAACTATAACAACGTCGAACTTCTTACCTTGCCCCAGAATTGTACGGCAGTAATCCCCGTCAATGTCCTTGCCCTGAAAAAGCAGATCAACATTGTCAGGCGCCATGGATCGAATACGTTGTAGCCATTGCTGATCATATTCAACCGATGTAACGGCGTTAACCAGGCTTGCATAAAACATTGTCGAATAGCCACTTCCAAATTCAAACAAAGTCAGATTCTTGTTGAGTCGGTTTTCCAGAAAAAGGATGATGTTGTAGTTCATCCAGGGAATTGGGCTGCCGTCTGCTTTGCATGGGATGCCAGTCCGGTATGTATCAATAAAGCCTGTTGTGACCAAATAGGACTTTTTCGAATAAATTAGCCGCATCCCCTTAAAAAAGACATATATGAATCCGGGTATAAGGAGTTGTTTTAGTTTTTTCATTGTGGAGTTCACGTAGGTGATCTAAGCAGGTAAAAAGACCTGATTCCGATGCGGAATACGATGGACAATATCACTCCTTGAAACATTTTCCCCTAATATATTAGTTTACTGAAAGCAGACACCGGACAGGGGCGAGCCTTACCTCAGCCTGAGGGCTTAGTCACCGCACTTTTTACCCGGCGTATTCCGTTAGAAGCCCCTTCCGATCGAGGACAATTGTATAATGCGGATAGTCAGAATCCCGCAAGGTTGATAATAAATGTTTAGTCCCGAGAGAATGCTGCGCACAGCGGCCAGAAACTGCGTCCCACACCTTTTGCTTATAGCGTTGGCATCTCTGTGGGCGCTTCCGGTGAGTGCTGCACCCAAGACTGACACCGTGTATTTCAAGAATGGCGATAAGCTGACAGGGGAAGTCAAGTCATTGAGACGCGGCAGGCTGAACTTGAACACTGACGCAACCGGCACGATAGCAATTGAGTGGGACAAAATTGCAGCCGTCGTTAGTAACCAGCACATACAGATCGAGACCGTCATCGGCGCTCGATATTTTGGGCGACTTGTGACATCAGAAGAGCACGCGGACTTAATCGTCGTGACCGAAGAAGGGCCAAGAACGCTTGACGCGGAACGCGTTATTTCCATGGAACCCATCGACGGCGTAGGTATTAACGCGCTGGATGTCGACGTGTCTGTCGGCTATAACTTTGCGAAGGCGGGCGGCGTCGCGCAAGGCAATGCCGCGTTGAATGCAAACTGGCGAAGTTTGGTCAACATAGAGTCCTTGCGGTTCAGCACTACAACAACGGAAAGCGATTCTGATACCGATGTCGACGGGTCCAGCACGCGAGTGACTCTGGGGCTTCAGCACACGCGATTGTGGAAAGATCGTTGGTTCACCAGTGGCGCATTATCGTTCGACAGGAATGACGAGCTGGGTTTGAATCTGCGTACTTCGCTCAATGGCGGTGGTGGTAAATATATGGTTCAGTCGAATAATATGCTGTTGTCACTTGATGCAGGTTTGCAGGTTTCGCGCGAGGATTTGGCTGCGGACGAGAAAGATTCAGATTCGTTGGAAGCAACTTTCAGGATGAATTTTGACTGGTTCATCTTTCAAGACCCGGAATTTGATTGGTCAACAATGATTCAAATCATACCGAGCCTGACAGAAAGCAAGCGGGTACGTGGTGAAATCGATACGAAGATACAGTGGGAACTCATTGGCGATTTGAAGTGGGGGCTGTCGGTTTACGCTAGTTTCGACAATCAGCCCTCAACCGCTGGGTCAACATCGGACTATGGTGTGAATACGTCGTTAACCTATGAATTCTGACAGTTGTCTTCGGCAACTGATTATGTACAGCCGGGCAAAACCATAATCGGCAAAGGGGCGGCGCGCGGCGGCGTTGAGAATTGTGAAAACACGAAATCAATCGGAAGGTCAGCTATGATTACTCTAGTTCAGAGCTGTAAGGACATAAAAATGAAAATGTTTCACGGCGTTGTTCTCTCCGCCGCTCTAATTGGCTCATTCACACAGCTCGCTCACGCTGACGAGCAGAGCAGTGAGCATCCCTATCTAACCGAAAAGTTTTTCGTTGATGTTGGCGTTTATTTTCCCGATCGCCAATTCGCGATACGAGTGAATAGCACAATAGCGGGGCCGGTTGAGCCTATCGAATTGAAGGGTGATTTCGGAGCCAGGAAATCAGACGAGCTTTTTTCCCTTAATTTCGGTTGGCGCTTCGGCCAAAACTGGCAACTCGAAGGGCAGTACTTCGAAGCCAGCGGTTCTAAAAGAGCGGCTCTGGAAGAAGACGTGGAATGGGGGGACATCGTATTTCTGGCGGGTTCGGGTGTGAAGGCTGGTCAGGACTTTTCTCTATTCAGGACGTTTTTTGCGCGTCGCTTTGAGAGCGGCGATGAGCATGAATTTGGCGTGGGAGTCGGCGTGCACTGGCTCCAGTTTGGCGCGTTCATCGAGGGAAATATCATGACCTCGGCTGGGGACTCCGAGTTCCGCCGAGAATCTGTTAGTGCGGTCGCACCGCTGCCCAATATTGGTGCCTGGTATATGCATTCGCTCTCGCCTAAATGGGCACTCAGAGCACGAGTTGACTGGTTTGGTGCTTCTTTCGATGACTATGATGGGACCTTGACCAATGCATCAGTTGGCGTGAATTATCAGGTGTTCAAGAACGCGGGGCTCGGCCTCAGCTACAATGCCTTCAATCTTGATGTAGATGTAGACAAGAACAACTGGCGTGGAAATGCAAAAACTTCCTATGAAGGCTTATACGCTTATCTAAGCTTTTACTGGTAAGGCAGCTAACTCGACAATTTCGCCTGCTTGCGCCATGATCTGGGCTGCCACCGGGGAAGGCGACCACTCTAAAATGTCACTATTTGCGGAACTACAGCGACGTAACGTATTTCGCGTAACCATTGGCTATGTCGTATCCAGCTGGTTGCTTGCGCAGGTAGCCGATCTGGTACTTGAGAACATCGGCGCACCATCCTGGGTCATGCAAACTATCTTGCTGGTCCTGGGGCTGGGTTTTCCGATTGTCGTGTTTTTCTCCTGGGCCTACGAAGTAACGCCCGAAGGTGTGAAGCGCGAATCGGAGATCGACCGGACGGAGTCGATAACGCACGTCACCGGACGCAAGCTCGACCGGGCAATTACTTTTGTCCTGGTGGTCGCGT
>CAYWYT010000066.1:0-10673 GCA_964462665.1 uncultured Woeseiaceae bacterium
TTCACTGTTGATCGCGCTGACCTTGCTCGCGCTGCATGTACCTATCGGTCAGTTCGCTTTGAGCCTGATCGGAGCGGAGCCAGATGTCGAGGCATACGCATATCAGTACTTCTCGATTCGCATCTGGAGTGCACCCGGAACCCTCGCGAATTTTGTCTTGATTGGCTGGTTTCTCGGTCTGCAAAATGCGCGCGTACCGTTGCTGATATTTCTCACGATCAATATCACCAACATTGTTCTTGATCTCGTCTTTGTCCTGCAGCTGGGCATGAAAGTCGATGGCGTAGCGCTGGCGTCGGTTATTGCTGAATACGCCGGCGTCGTTGTTGGACTCGCCTTCGCCGCCCGAGCATTACGCAAACGAAGTGGTCATTGGCCGATGGCACGTTTGATTAACGTCCGTGCGTACGCTGCTTTCTTTGCCGTGAACGCGAATCTTTTCGTGCGCACGATGGCTTTGATATTCACGTTCGCGTTTGTCACCGCACAGGGTGCAAGACTAGGTGGTCTCGTGCTGGCAGCGAATGCGGTATTGATGAATCTGCAAAATCTGACCGCCTTCGCGTTGGACGGATTCGCACATGCCGCGGAGGCACTGGTCGGCAAGGCCGTCGGCCAACAACGTCGTGACGTGCTCGAGCGGTCCGTGCAACTTACCTTGAAGTGGTCGCTGATCTTCGCAGCTGGATTCTTTTTGTTTTACGTCCTGATCGGACCAGTGTTGATCCGTGTACTAACCGATCTACCCGATGTACGCAGCACCGCAATGCAATTTCTTCCCTGGCTGGTCATTTCTCCGCTGATCTCCGTCTGGTCCTTCCTCTACGACGGCGTGTACGTTGGTGCCACCCGCTCCAGGGAGATGCGCGACCTGATGCTGATCTCCACGTTCGCAGTGTTCCTGCCGGCCTGGTACTTGCTGCAGGACTATGGCAATCACGGCCTGTGGCTTGCTTTCACAATATTCATGGCAAGCCGCGGTATCGGCATGCATATCTGGTATCGCAAGCGGATCTTCCCGTCCCTTATGTGAGGACGGTCACAGTTAGGACTGTTAGCTGAGTCCAATTTTGCATTATGTGATGAAAAGCCATGACGATTAGCGCGCTTTTACGCATTTTATGGTCGTACGAAACCATTAATAACTTGTGAGACCAATTATGTGGCTACCAACACCTCTCTACGAACGCGTACCGCAGTTCTGGCTATTGCTCGGATTGCTGTTTATGAGTTCCGGTACCTATCTGGGCTTTGACTACGCGCTATCGTTTGCGTATTTCGGCGTAGGCTTCGCTTGCTTTATATGGAGTGGCACGGTTTTCGTCAGACGATCTCGTTATCGTTCCGATCCAACGCGCAAGCCGATCCCGACCATCATCGAAGAAGATGCACAGAATCAGGAACAAGCTGCGCAAGCACCGGAAGCACCTGTAGGGCACACGAGCTAGGCAGTCTCCGCGCACAGACCGCGGACTGTTTTCTTAACCCAGGCGTAGGCCACGAATCCGGTGACTACGTTGGCGGCCGCGTACGCGGCGAAGATTCCGACGATGCCGTAAAAATATTGGCCGATGAGCGCTAGCGGTACGTAGAGAAGTATCGTGCGCATGAGGCTGACGACAACGCCCGGCATCGGTTTTCCAAGACCATTGAACGCCGCGTTGATTGTCATGACCAGGCCGTAGCCAGCATATCCAATCGGGGCAATCCACAGAAATAGCCGGGCCACCCCGATCACCGATTCATTGTCACTAAAGATCGTAGGCAACGAATTGGCAGAAAGCGCCAGCAATGCGGCGACTAACAATCCGGCACCGACACAAAACAACATGGATAGTCGCATCGCCTCTAGGATGCGAGCGTGGTTGCCTACGGACAGATTTTGTCCAACGAATGGCCCGATCACCGCCGACAATGCGTAGAACATCACTAACACCAGAGATTCGATGCGGCTCGCAACGCCGAAACCCGCCACGGCTTCTGGACCGTAACCGGCAATCAACGCCGTGATGATCGCGGTAGCGATCGGTACGATCGCGTTTGTACCTGCCGCTGGAATACCAACATGCAATATGTCGCGCCAGGACTTGCGTAACTCTATGGGATCCGGTCGACTGAAGCTGACCATATTGAGTCGTCCGCGCAGCAAATAGATTGCACCAACAAACATTAAGCCGCGAGCGATCAACGCCGCCACCGCAGCACCGTTAAGTCCTAGCGCCGGCACCGGCCCAAGGCCGAAGATAAAAATGGGATCGAGGATCACGTTAAGGGCCGCGGCCATCATCATCAATATACTCGGCAAACGAGTGTCGCCGGTGGCGCGCATGCTCGCCATGCCAACCATGCCGACGACCACAAAGGGAACACCCGAATACAGAATCAGCATGAAACTACGGATCATCGGGATCATGTCTTCGGGCGCACCGAGCACACGAAACAAGGGATTGATCGTCAGTACGCCGAGCGCACAAAACGCGGCGGTGATCAGAAATGACAACAACAGGCTATCGGTTGCGAGGCGCCGAGCGCGGCGCATGTCCCTCGCACCAATCGCGCGTGCGACGACCGATGACGTTCCGGCACCCATACCGATAGCGACACTGGTAACGATCATCAAAATCGGGAAGCTAAACGCATGTGCGGCCAAAGCACGATCGCCAACCTGCCCCAGAAAATAGGCGTCGATAAACGCCTGTCCCATCATTGTCGTAATGCCCAGCAGGACAGGCAGCGCCATATCCAGCAGATGTCGGCCTACCGGTCCCTCGGTAAGCTTGGCCTTGTTTTCTTGCATATATTCTCTGGGTCTTGAACCGCACCGAGTGTGCGATCGACGGCCACTATGACGCAGAGGTCCGAAAATTAGAAGAGCATTTTAGCCGTCACAACGTAGCGTAGCGGACCGCCGGGATCGCGCGCCTCAAATGGATAGCAGGTTACGAGGCTGAGAAATGCCTCGTCTGTATCCAGCTGCAGGCTGCCGCGTCGCGAGTCAACGACATCAATGCCCACCACTTTGTACAGATGCTTTATCCCGGACACCGTTTCTAGTACCAGCGACTCCCCGATCTCGAGATGCCGCAGAAAACTGAAGTGTGTGTCGCGATGACCGGCGATCACCGTGTTACCTGTTTCGCCCGGCAACGAGCTCGCGCTCAGGTGACCTGGGCCAAACGCAAGAGTGCGGCCAGAGCCGCCCTCCAGAACGATCAGTTCTACCTCGCCGGATCTGGCACTCAGTCGAGCAACCGGCCAGGTGTCAGCCCAGGGCCACGGCGTTGCTTGCTCAGTGCCGTCGCTGCTGCGTTGCCAGGCGCGTTGCATTAGCTCTTGCGCCATCCACGCTTTCGCCGGAATGTACGCACCTTGGCCAAGTTGCCAGAAGCCAAGACACAGAAGACAAGCCACCAGCCAGCTCCGCGGCGATTTAAGGTAGTAGCTCATTAGGAATCCTCCTGCGCAGGGCCGGCCCTGCCATGATCAGCAGCGCAAGCGACAATAGTGCGAGTCCGGTTAGCTGCAGGACCTCGGCATTGGTCGCAGTAGCGGGAAAACCAAAGATTGCTGATCCGCTTTGTCCGTGTGGCATCAAACTTGCGACCTGCTCACTGGCTAGCGGATCCCCTGCCGGACGGACCGGCGTCTTGTCCACAGCAACCAGGCTCGTGTACTTGCTCACCAGGTGATGCGTGAGTGCTGTTTCAACAGCAGCCGGACGAATTTCATCTTCATCCGCTCCGCGCCGCAGTTGATCGAGCAAGTCTGCGATACGAGAGCGTGCCCACAACGCGGCGACACCCGCACTCTGAGGCCGGCCTGTCAGCACCATCTCATTGCTCCAGGCGCCGCCTACCGAGTTGCCAGCAATACGAACAACGTCGCCAGACCGGAGCTCGCCTGATGCGTGGGCTTTCACGACGATGGGCTCACCGAGATACAAGTCCGGCACAATGCTCGGATAGCTGTCGACGATCACGCCGCTCGGCCATTGCACCTCAATGTCAGTTACTTGCGGGTTCTCCAGCTTCTTGAATAGCCTGTCCATCTTCTCGCCGACTTCGTGCAGGGCGCTGATGATTGTGAACGTCCCGCGGCCGGTTTCAGCGGCTTTGCGCATAAACCAACTGTTTGGTGCAGAACCAATACCGACCGTGAATAATCTGGCGCCCATCAGTTTTGTATCAATCAGTTGGAACAAGCCTTCCTCATTGCCGACTGCCCCGTCGGTGATGAAAATGATCTGACGCAGAAAGCTCTCACTAGGTGGAGTACGTAAAGCGAATGCCAGTGCCGAGTGCATCTCGGTACCGCCGTTAGATTTCAGTTGGCGTACGAAACTCTTCGCTTCATCAAGGTTGGCAACGTCAGCCGTGACGCTCGCCGGAAACAGCGGCGTCGTATAGGAGTTGAATTCGATGACATTGAACCTGTCGCCGGGTCGCAATGTCTGCAGCGCACGCAAGAGAGCTTGCTGCGCCTGCGCAAGAGACACTCCATGCATGGAGCCGGACGTATCAATAATAAAAATCATTTCTCGCGGCATCGCGGCGCCGGAAACCAGATCTGATTCTGGCGGAACGACCATCAGCAGATAGTGCGGCTCTCCGTCGATCGTTTCGGAGAAGGCCATTGCCCTGGGTTTCGCTGAGGGCACCGGACGCCACAGCAGTTCGAAGTCGTGATCCATCGGCGCTCTGCCGCCGGCGAGCGATACGCTGTACTCGCCGTTTGCTTCACTGACGTTAACCGGATGATAGCGGCTGGCGATGATTTCCAGAGGCATGCCCGCATTGACGGTCGCCTGTAACGAGACTCGATGGCTTCTTGATGCCGACACCATCGGCGGTGTTATCAGAGATGCATCATCAACCAGGCTGGTATCCGCGGACCAGCCACTGCCTTTACGGTCGGGCAGCCCGTGTCCCGGGATATAGCGCGGCGTCAGCGTCATTGGATAACGCAGGCTGAACATGCCCGCGTCGTACCGCAGGTCCTCAAGATACTCAATTTCGATAATGACCTTTTCGCCGGGAGCGATATTCGCGACTGATGTCGTGAACAGATTGGCGCGTTGCTGCTCAACCAGGCTGGTTTTCTTACCTTCTGATTTCGCCTGTTCGTATTCTTTCCTGGCTTGTTCTTTCTCGCGGATTTCTCCTTCGATGAAGCGGTCACCGATGTACAAACGCATTTGATCGACGGCCGCCTCGTCGGGAAGCGGAAAGACGTAGACGCCCTCAACCCATTCCTGGCCACTGTTCTCAAACTCCTGCGTGACCGATACGCGGGCAACGAGGCCATTGACGACGATATTCACGTCGGTATTGAGCAAAGTGGCAGTCACATAACCCTCGCTCATCCGCATGAGCAGGCTGCCAGCCTGCATGCTCCCGGGGGTCGGTCCGCCTTCCTCCGCAAGTCCGGGCTGCGTCGATAGCAACGCCATGAATGTTATGGTCAACAGGGTGGTCCACTTTGTTACTCGCATTGCCGGTCTCCTCTGGCGTGAAACCCATTGCAACAAGCTAATGCGCCGCAGCGTGGACTCCGGCATGGCAATGCACCGATGTAATGTGGCAAATTGTGTCGAGGATCAAAGGAGCAAACTGTGGCTAAACGCATCGCTATCGTCGAAGACGAAGCAGCAATCAGAGAAAACTACGTCGCCGCGTTTAAGCGCGAGGGCTACGCCGTCGATGCTTATGACGCCAGAGCGCCGGCCATGGAAGCGTTCGACGCTCGTTTGCCGGACCTCGTCATTATTGACATCAATCTGCGCGACGATGTCGAAGGTGGCTTCGAGTTGTGTCGTGAACTTCGAGCACGTGCAGCCGAACTACCCATTATCTTCCTGACCGCACGAGACAGTGAGTTCGATGCAGTCTCCGGCCTGCGCCTCGGCGCCGACGATTACCTCACCAAGGACATCAGTTTGCCGCACCTGATGGCACGCATCGCTGCCCTGTTCCGTCGTCTCGAAGCAATGCAACAACCGCAAGCTGCCGACAGCCGAATCACGCGCGGTGATCTGGCGATCGATACCGACCGCATGACCGTACTTTGGCAAGATCAACCGGTCGGCCTGACACTCACGGAGTTTTGGCTGGTGCATGCCATGGCACGCTATCCAGGACATGTGAAAAATCGACAGCAACTGATGGATGCTGCTCAGGCTGTGCTGGACGACAATACAATTACTTCGCACGTCAAACGCATTCGCCGCAAGTTCGCGGTTATCGACGCCAGCTTCAACTCGATCGAAACCGTCTACGGCATGGGATATCGCTGGTTGCAATGAACCTAAAGCGGCAGTTGCTACTTGTCAGTCTGCTAACCCTTGTATTGCCGTGGGCCGGCTGCCAGTTTATTGGCGAAACGGAATCGGCACTACGCTCCGGACAGCAACAAATGCTGGCAGGCACTGCACGCGCTATCGCCGATTCGTTGGCACAGTACGAAGATGAATTTCCGTTGGCGAATCAAGACGACCACGTGGTTGGTGATTCGTTGTACGGTCATCGCATCGATTCGCGACCGAACATCGACGGATATTTCGATGACTGGAATCTGAGTCGGGATGCATTACGCAGCATGCGCGGCGTTGACGGTCCGATTCGATTCGCCATCGGACTGCATGGACAGTTTGTGTATCTGTATGTCGAGGTTGCCGACAAGAATGTTGTTTACGCGGCGCCGGGCACTATCGCTGTTGGCCAGGGCTCACGATTATCCGACCGCGTCGGACTCGTCAACACGAGCCCGCCGTATCTCGATGAAACACTGATGTTTGGCGCCGAAGCACCCGGGTCGATTATCAGTTACGTGCAAACAGCCTATGGGTTCGCCCCCGACCCATCGATCGTTGCGCATTGGCAGGACGTGCCGTCACGTGGCTACCAATTGGAAGCACGAATACCCGTAAGCCGATTGGGCACGCACATCGGCCTGCAGGTCAGCAACACCAGCGGCGCAACGGAGGCAGCGATTCGTAGCGCCAGTTTTGCGGCCGCCGCTCCGGGGCGCTTTGTAACGAGATCCGATGAACTGGTCGCAATAGCCGCAAGGCGTACACAGCCGGGCATGCGACTGATATTGACGGATGCGGCAGGCTGGCGGGTTGCCACGGCCGGCGACATAGCATTGCCGGCGAAGGATTCCGGCGGGGCGGTGTCAGCGTGGATGCGAATTGCCTATGAGGCTGTGGTTGAGTCAGGGCAAGAAGCCGAGTTGGCAGAACCCGATGCCAGTGGCCGGGAAAGTCAGCCTTATGTGGTCGCGGCATTACAGGGTGAGGCGTCCGAAACATGGTTCCGTAGCGCCGACGGTGGTGGTGCGGTTGTGGCGGTCGCGCAGCCTATTCAATCGGGCGATACGATTGTCGGTGCGCTGCTACTGCAACAAGGAACAGAAGCGATTCTCAGCCTGACCAATGAGCGGCTCGCGCAATTGATATACGTCACCGTAATTGCGACTTTGGTCGCGGCGCTCGCGTTGCTTGGCTACGCCTCGTGGCTATCGAGTCGGATTCAAAAATTGAGCACTGCGGCAGAAGATGCCCTCGAGAACGATGACCTGCGCGGTACTTTACCGAGCGCCCTCGCCGGCGACGAAGTCGGTGATCTGTCGCGAAGTTTCTCTCACGTGCTGCACCAACTGGGTGAATACAACGAGTACTTGCGCACTCTGGCATCGAAACTATCGCACGAGCTACGCACGCCTCTCGCGATTGTTTCCTCGTCGCTGGAGAATCTCGAACATGAGCCGCTCAATGCGGCTTCCGCCGAGTATGCAGCCCGAGCCAAAAGCGGAGCCGATCGCCTGCGACGCATACTGACGGCGATGAGTGAAGCAAGTCGCGTCGAAGAGTTGATGCAACATGCCGAAGCCGTGGATTTTGATGTGCATGTCGTATTGCGGTCGACTGTGGCTGCCTATCGCGACGTTTATCCAGCACGGCAATTTGAGTTTGTATCCGAACTCACTCAAGGGCCCGCCAGCGGGTCTCCAGAACTCATGATTCAAATGCTCGACAAGCTAGTCGATAACGCTGTCGACTTTAGCGCCAACAACGACACCATAAAAATAGGGCTGGAACAGCGAGATGGCTCACTGATTGTTACCGTCGCGAACCCGGGACCTTCACTGCCCGAACGCATGCGCACACAATTATTCGACTCGATGGTCTCAGTGCGCGGCAGTGATGGTGACGAACACCTTGGGCTGGGCCTGTACATTGCGAAACTTATTTCGGAAGGCCACGGTGGTAGTATTTCCGCAGACAATATTGAAGGTGGCGTTGTGTTCTCTGTGACGCTGCCGAAACGAGACTAAAGGAGCAAAGAATGGCGAATGAGGGATATCACGAACCGATTGAAGAGCTCAGTGATGAAACTCGCGACATGCATCGCGCGATTACATCGCTGATGGAAGAGCTAGAGGCCGTCGATTGGTATAACCAGCGCGTAGATGCCTGCAAGAACAAGGAACTGGCTGCGATACTTGCGCACAACCGCGACGAAGAAAAAGAGCACGCAGCAATGGTGCTGGAGTGGATACGGCGACAAGACCCCGTAATGGATAAAGAGTTACGCGACTTTCTGTTTACCGACAAAGAGATCGCGCACTCCTAGTCGATTCGTTCTACCACACACTGCCCAATGCAACTCGGATGGCCTCGCCGCTAACGCCGCTGGACTCTTCCGTGGCCAGAAACGCGATCGTTTCAGCAACTTCCTCGGGCGTAACGACGCGTCCCGCCGGATAAAGCGCGGCGCGTTCTTCCCATACCTGATCGACCGTCATGCCTCTGTCTTTGGCTTCCTGGTCCGCTGAACGCTCGGCCATCTCGGTCCGAACCCAGCCTGGCAAGACCGCATTTGATGTAATGCCGAATGCACCGCCGTCCAGAGCAACTGATCGCATCAAGCCAAGCAAACCATGCTTGGAACTGTTGTAGGCACTGCCAGCGGGCTCTGCAACCAGGCCGGCTGTAGAGCTCGTGTAGACCAAGCGGCCGTAACCTCGCTCGGTCATTCCCTTAAGAACGATTCTCGAAAGATGGAATGGCCCATCGAGATTGATGCGTATCGTTTCATTCCACAGCTCAGGATCCTGCTCCCAGACGACTCGTTCATGTGCGGAACCGATGCCGTGGTTGCAGATGAGAATATCCACAGGACCGTGCCGCTCTTCAGCCTCTGCGATCGTCTGCGCACAGCCTTCTGGCGTACCGAGGTCCGCAACGACGTACGGATGACCCGTCTCTTCCAATTCCTGTTGGCCGCGAGCAACGCACACTACTTTAGCGCCGCGTGCTGCCAGCAAGTCGGCAGTAGCTCGGCCAATGCCACGACTCCCACCAGTAACCAATGCAACGCGCCCTTCGACTCCCGCCATGTCAGCAAAACCTTAAAGTGAAATGTGCGACCAGTATATCCGACCTTGCGTGAGCGCTATACGCCGAAGGCAGCCGTTCAAATGCTAGTATTGAGCGAATTGTAAATGGCTGCTTTTGACCCAAAGCGGATATCGCAGGGCAATAGACATAGGATGCGAACATGACTTTAAGAATAACAAAGGTCGTCTTGATTCTGCTTGTCGGGCTTTGGGGGCTGATTGGGGGCATTCAGAATTTCATCCAGGCAGGCGCGGGATTCGAGGCGGTCGCTGCTGTGTTGTCGCCCGATCTAACAACGGTGTCTGGTCTGGCTTCTTGGCAAACGATAGAAAATCCATTGCTGATATGGATAGCGTGGGCGGTTATTCCATTGGCTAAGATTGGTGGTGCCGTTCTGTGCCTTAGTGGCGCCTACTCCATGTGGCTGTCACGATCGCTGAGCAGCGATTCCTTCCAAAACTCCAAATCACTCGCATTGGCCGGGTGCGGAGTCATTCTCGCTATGCTATTTGGCGGGTTCATCGTGTCCGCGGAAACCTATTTCCAGCTGTGGCAAACGGAATTTGGTGGATTGGTGTTGTCCACCGCTTTCCGATACATCGGATGTGTAGGGATAGTTGCCGTATTTGTGCAACAACCAGAGGCAGTACAGAATCACTGATTGAAAGTTTTCGGTTGTACCGAGATCTCACAGGAATCCACACAATGACCACACTTATTATCGGCCTCGTACTGTTCCTTGGCATACATTCCGTCTCAATCTTCGCTGAAGGTTTTCGCAACAGTGTGGCAGCGAAGAGCGATCTGGGTTGGAAAGCCATTTACGGCATCGTATCGCTGCTCGGTTTTTTTCTGATCGTCAAAGGCTACGGCGCAGCGCGGCTAGAGCCAGTGTTACTTTACACACTGCCTATGGGGCTCAGGCACCTGTCTGCACTGCTGTTACTCCCCGTATTTATTCTGTTCTTCGCACCGTATTTCCCTGGACGCATCAAGACCGCCACGAAACATCCACAGCTTATCGCCGTAAAGCTCTGGGCAGTGGCGCACCTGCTGGTAAATGGCACGCTGGCCGACGTGGTTCTGTTTGGCTCGTTTCTCGCCTGGGCCGTCGCTGACCGGATCTCCCTGAAACGGCGAACGGTTCGCGCCATTCCGGGGGCGCCGGTGTCGGCGCTGAACGACCTCATCCTCATCGTTTTGGGTCTCGGCGCCTATGTGGCCTTCGCATTCTGGGCCCACGCGGCCTGGATCGGCATCGCACCATTCGGCT
>CAYWYT010000067.1:0-10468 GCA_964462665.1 uncultured Woeseiaceae bacterium
CTGCCGCCAGTTCATGGACAAGTGTCGCCTCATCGTTCAGGTAGAGATCATTAAGCCCTGCGATGGCGCCTGGGCGGGCAGCAGGCTGGTCGTCAAAGTGCATCGGAGAATACCGTGGTTCGGAAAAACCGCATCTTGCTATACTTTGCCTCCTTTGAATATAGGGATCGCCCCCCGTGACCAGCAGTTTTCTCAACTCTTTGGCCGAACGTACTGAAGCCCTCAAAGCCGAAGGCCTGTATAAGACGGAACGGCTAATAGCAGGCCCGCAACAGGCTGCGATAGACGTGCGACGTAACGGCACTACCGACCATGTACTCAATCTTTGCGCGAATAACTACCTTGGCCTCGCCAATCACCCGCAGGTCATAGCAGCTGCACACAAGGCGCTGGATGAGTATGGCTACGGCATGGCATCCGTGCGCTTTATTTGCGGCACGCAAACGCTGCACAAGGAACTGGAACAGCGAATCAGCGAGTTTCTCGGAACCGAGGACACCATCCTGTATCCGTCCTGCTTTGATGCCAATGGTGGCTTGTTCGAGACCATACTTGACGGCGAGGATGCGGTCATCAGCGACGCACTGAACCACGCCAGCATTATTGATGGCATTCGGCTATCCAAAGCGCAGCGCTTTCGCTATCAAAACAACGACATGCAGGATCTGGAGCAGCAACTCAGGCAAGCCGAATCCGCGAACATGCGTCTTATCGCAAGCGACGGAGTGTTTTCGATGGATGGAACAATCGCCGATTTGCCGTCGATTTGCGATCTGGCCGACAAATACAATGCACTAACGATGATCGATGACTGCCATGCGGCAGGCTTCCTGGGCGAGAATGGACGCGGGACGCATGAATACCGAGACGTTATGGGCCGAATAGATATCATCACCGGCACACTGGGCAAAGCCCTTGGTGGAGCGTCTGGCGGCTACACCTCCGGGCGCAAACAAATCATCGGCTGGTTACGGCAACGATCCCGCCCTTACCTGTTCTCTAACTCAGTAGCACCGGCAATTGTCGCCGCATCCATCGCCGTTCTGGACCTATTGCAGGAAGACAGCTCCTTACGCGAACAATTGCACGCCAACGCAGCCTACTTTCGCAGCAAGATGACAGAGCGCGGCTTCGATCTTAAACCGGGCGAGCACCCGATCATTCCGATAATGCTTGGCGATGCCAGACTGGCAACCGCAATGGCGGACAAGTTGCTGCAGCACGGCGTGTACGTGGTCGGATTCTCGTTCCCGGTAGTGCCAAAGGGTCAGGCGAGAATCAGAACCCAAATGTCCGCCGGCCTGACTAGAACGCAACTCGATCAGGCCATCGAAGCATTTTCCGATGTCGGACGTGAACTGGGAGTCATTAACTAATGCGAGCTCTGGTAAAAGCCCGTGCGGAACGTGGCATCTGGATGCAGGACGTGGAGCAGCCGACGGTCGGTCATAACGATGTTCTTATTCATATAAAACGCAGCGCCATATGCGGCACGGACATTCACATATTCCAATGGGACGATTGGGCGAAGAGCACGATTGAGGTGCCCACAACTATCGGCCACGAGTTTTACGGTGAAATCGTCGAATGCGGCAGCGAAGTCAAAGGCTTCGTCGTCGGTGATCGCGTGTCAGCCGAAGGACATATCACTTGCGGTGTTTGCCGCAACTGTCGGGCAGGCCGCCGCCATCTGTGCATGAACACGCTCGGCGTGGGTGTGAACAGAAACGGGGCGTTCGCCGAGTACCTGTCGGTGCCGGCGTTCAACGTCTTTAAGTTACCACCGTCCATCACTGATGATATGGCGGCAATCCTCGATCCATTGGGGAACGCGACACACACCGCACTCTCATTCGACTTGGTAGGCGAGGACGTATTGATTACCGGTGCCGGTCCGATCGGTATTATGGCCGTAGCAATAGCGCGCTATGCCGGCGCACGCCACATCGTTATCACAGACATTAACGACTATCGACTCGATCTCGCCCGCCAGATGGGTGCAACTCGCGCTCTCAACGTGAGCAAAGAATCTATTAGTCAAACAATGACCGATCTTGGCATGGAGGAAGGCTTCGACGTCGGCATGGAAATGTCAGGCAATCCGAGCGCCTTTCGAGACATGCTGCAGAGCATGCATCATGGCGGCAAGATTGCCATTCTCGGAATACCACCCGATGAGATGAGCATTGACTGGACCCAGGTCATTTTTAAGGGCCTCGTACTTAAAGGCATCTACGGCCGGGAAATGTTCGAAACCTGGTACAAGATGTCCAGCATGTTGCAAAGCGGCTTAAAGATCGAGCCAATCATCACGCATCACTTTGCGGCCGACGAATTTCAAAACGCGTTTGAGTTAATGGAATCTGGTCAGTCCGGAAAAATCATCCTGCACTGGGACTAACGGGAGCAACTCTATGGACAGACGTACGCTGTTAAAACTACTCGCAGCGACTGCGGTAACCGGCTGCGGCCCGCAACCGTCAGACAACAAGAGACTACGGGTTGTTGTCGCAGGTGCTGGAATAATTGGCGCATCAATTGCCTATCACCTGTCATTGGCGGGCGCAGCAGTGACCGTCATCGACAAGCAAGCGCCGGCATCTCATGCCAGTCGCGGAACATTCGCCTGGATCAATGCGACCTGGGCGAAACAACCGCGAAGCTACCACTCATTTACTCAGAACAGTGTCACCTATTGGCACGAATTACAGCAGGCACTTGACCTGCCAGTTCGATGGAGTGGCTCGCTCGAGTGGTATACGAATGCGGAACGGCAGGACAAACTCGAAGGCCAGATCGCCGAACAGATTGAGTGGGGCGAACCGGCCCGAATGATCGACTCATGCGAATTCGCGGAGCTAGAGCCAAATGTCCTGTTCAGTCCAAACTCTGTCGCTGCCTACTCACCCAACGATGGCACCGTGGATCCGATTCTGGCAACACAAAAACTTCTGGCCGCGGCGCAAACTCTCGGTGCCACTATTCTATATCCAAGCGAACTTACCGATGTGACGCTGGCGAATGGTCGGCTTGTTGCCGTCGAAACGTCCACCGGAACAGTCGCGGCGGATCGATTGGTTCTCGCAACTGGAGCAGCTGAAAATATTTTGGCAGCTGCTGCAGACATCGAAATTCCACAACGCTCGCGACCCGGCATTATTGTTATCACGAAGCCGCTGCCGCGCCTGCTACAAACAATTATTTCCGCGCCTGGCATTCACATGCACCAACGTGATGACGGGCGGATTGTTCTGGGCGAACAAGATGGCGCACCAGAGAACGAAGCGCATGCGCTGCGCCTGGACGGTCGCCCGAACGATTTTCCCAGTGCGTTAATTGCGCAGGAACACGCCAGTCGAATGCTCGCCGTGGCTGCTGATTTCGCTCCTGATATTCAGGGAGCCCAAGTCGAAGACGTCTATATCGGATGGCGCCCTTTACCGATCGATGGACATCCGGTGATTGGACCGTCGCCAAATCGTCCCGATGTCCATATCGCGGTCATGCATAGCGGCGTCACACTTGCGCCAATAGTCGGAAAGCTGACCGCGCAGGAAGTACTGACCGATACGATAGACAATCGGCTAGCGCCCTACCGACCGGAGCGTGCCTTTGAAATGATCAAGCGCTATTAGATTGCGCCAACAATTAATTTATGTCGCACAAACAGTGTGTGTACATGCCCTTGGGATCGTCAAATTTCAGCAAACCGCTGAACGATTTATCAATGCTTTCCAGAAAACGAGTGATGAACTCCGGCGTTTGGACCCAACGCGAGATGTCGACGCCTGATCTGGACGCTACGCTTAAAAAATCGACGACCACTTGCTCAGACGGGCTCAACTCTGTCTCGAGTATGAAGGTGCCAAATTCATCCACTTCAAGACCCGCCAGCATGCCGGCCGCATTAACGGCATCTTCAAGCGTACCCAGCTCGTCGACCAAACCATTTTCCAGGGCCTCGGTACCCGTCCAGACCTGCCCTTGCCCGACCTGATCTACAGCGGATTTCTCCATGCCACGGCCGGCCGCAACGTCGCTGATGAAATCGTCATAGGTATCTTCGACAAAAAGTTGCAACAGCTGCTTCGTCTGACTACTCATTTCCCGGCCGGGATGGAATTCACCACTCCAGGGCGTCGTGCCGACACCGTCCGTGCTTACACCAACGGCCGCGAGACTTCTTTGATAGGTAGGAAACATGCCGAAGACGCCGATTGATCCCGTGATCGTGGATGAGCTGGCGATGATTTTGTCCGCGTGCATGGAAATCGAATAGCCGCCTGATGCGGCGACGCTGCTCATTGATGCCACGACGGGTTTACCGGCGGCACGTAGTGCCTTTACTTCGTCGGCAATAACTTCGGCAGCGAACGCACTGCCACCCGGGCTGTCCACTCGCAGCACCACCGCACTCACCGAGTCGTTGTTGCGCGCACGTCTAAGCAGGCTAGCGGTTGAATCGGCGCCGATTTTACCTGGTGACTGCTCTCCAAACATGATGTTGCCTGAAGCAATCACGATCGCTACATTCTGCTCGCCGACTGTGTCGCCGTACAACATATCCATTTGCGCAAGGTACTCGTACATTTCGGTCGAATTAAAAGACTCAGAGCGTTTCTTCGAGCCACCGACCAGGTCCGTCATATAGTCCTGCATTTCCGTCCGCGACAGGAGCTCGTCAATCAATCCCATTTCATGTGCTGCTATTGCTATGTCACCATTTGCTGCGGAAACGTGCGCAACAAGATTCGTCGCAAAATCGTCAATGGTGCCCTCCTCGAGCCCGCGCGCAGCGACAACATCGGCGCGATACATTGACCAGAGTTGCTCCACCAGTCGCTCGGAGGAATCCCTGTCTGCGTCAGACATGCCCGTTCGGGTGTACGGCTCAACAAACGACTTGTGTGTTCCGACCCGAAACACATTCCAGTCGACGCGCAACTTATCAATAGCGTCTTTGTAATACGTTCGAAATCGACCATAGCCCCGAAACATGACTGCCCCGTTCGGATGCAGGTAGATTTCATCCGCGTGCGCCGCGAGGTAATACGCTTGTTGCCCCATATAGTCGGCCCGGGCGACAACTATTTTTCCGGAGGTCTGAAAATCGTCGATCGCTGCTGCAACAGTCTGCAGCTTGCTTAGCCCGCCGCCACCCAGACTATCGAGGTCCAGATACACCAGTGCAATTCGGTCGTCATCTCTCGCGTACGCCAAAGCATCAACAATGTCGCTCACCCGTGTCTGCGGCAAACCGTCGCCCAATAATTCTGCAATTGCACGATCGTAGGGATCGCCTTCAAGCTGCTCTACGAGCGCACCATAGGGTTGAATGTACAACGCACTACCGGACGAAAATACTGAGGGCGTTTCAGCACTGAGGCCGAAGAACAACAGAAATATAAACAGCAGTAAGAACAGGTGCAGAATTTTGCGAATACCGTCGACCCCGGTCCATAACCAGGATAGCAATCGCAACAATGGATTCCTTGCACTCATTTCAGTCTTTCCCCTCATAACGAATTTGGTAAATCTTGCCGGCACTGTCATCACTTAACAACATGGAACCGTCATCGAGAATCAGCAAGTCAACAGGACGACCGGACACTTCCTGGCCTTGCAACCAGCCTTCCGCAAATACTTCGTATGAAACCGCTCTGCCTTCATCCATTCGCACCAGACTCACACGATATCCGATCTTCTTCGAGCGATTCCAGGATCCATGCTCGGCTATAAATATCTGACCCTGATACTCGGCAGGAAATTCCCTGCCGGTGTAAAATTTTATGCCTAACGGCGCGACATGTGGTCCTAGTTTTTGTGCGGGCGGCATGTAATCCGCGCAATTCTTGCCGCCACCGAACTCCGGATCCAGAATCTCGCCTGCGTGGCAATACGGAAATCCGAAATTCAAATCGACTTCCGGCGCGTGATTTAATTCGTCGGGCGGCAGGTCATCGCCGAGCATGTCACGACCATTGTCAGTAAACCAAAGCTCATGCGTGTCCGGGTGCCAGGTAAAGCCAACGGAATTGCGGATCCCGGTCGCAACCGTTTCACGATCTGATCCATCCGGATTCATACGCACAATTTGGCCGTAGCCATCGCGTTCGCAGATATTGCACGGCGAACCAATACTGATATACAGCTTGTCGTCAGGACCGAATCCTATGTAGCGCCAGCCATGATGAGTTTCAGACGGCAATTCAATATCAAGAGTTTCGCCAGCTGGCATGTCCTGCAAACGAGATTCAATATTTCGATAGCGTGAAACGCGATCTATCTCCGCGACGTAAAGGTCTCCCTGGAAGAAAGCGATGCCGTTCGGCGTATTCAAGCCGCTATCGATCTCAAGCACTTCGCGACGACCACTCGTACCCGTCGTTACCGCGTAGACAGATTTACCACGACGATTTGATACAAAAATCGTACCCGCGTCGCCGCTCGCCAATGAACGTGCATTCGGCACGTCAGCGAATACCTCGATACTGAATCCGGGAGGTAAGGAAATATGCTCCAGCGTGTCGTCATCCGCCGCACACGACTGCATGCAAACAATCGACGCGACGGCGACTGAAACTAAGAACAACTTAATCAGTTGGGTACCAACCACAGCGATAAACTCGGCCAGAATGCGATCAGAATAACAGACATTAGCAGAATCATTAGGAATGGGAACGTCGCCGCATACACATGCAATATCGGTTTTTCAAATCGGTAGCTTGAGATAAACAGGTTGAGCCCGACCGGCGGAGTCAGATACCCCAGCTCCATAGCCGCGAGGAAAACGATTCCCAAATGAACCGGATGAACATCGAAGCCTGCCGCGATCGGCAGGATCAACGGCACTACCAGCACGATGGCCGAAAAAATATCCAGAATCGCGCCGAGAACGAGCAAGAACAAAAGTAACAGCAGCAGGAAAGACGTCTGGCTCGAAACGAGGTTAGAAACCCATTCGAGCAGCATCTGTGGAATACCTGCGCTGATCATGTAGTTGGTGGACGCCATCGAGACACCGAGAATAATCAGGATGCCGCCAACCAGGACCATCGATGAACGCATGATTCGAGGTAGCTCGCGCCAAGGTATTTCGCGATGAACGACAACTTCAACGATAAACACATACAAGGCCGTAATGGCCGCTGCTTCCGACACCACTAGAAAACCGGAGTAGATTCCACCCAACACAACGAACGGCAATGGAATTTCCCAAATAGACTCACGAATGGCCGCACCGATCTCGCGGCCGGAAAACGACGACAACGGTTTTCGGATGCCTCGGTTCACCCACATGCTGTAGCCCGATAAACTCATGAGCATCAACGTGCCCGGCAGAATACCGGCAAGAAACAACTTATCGATCGGCACTTCAGAAACAACGCCATACAAGATTATGGGCAGTGACGGTGCAAACAATAAACCGAGGCTGCCGGAGGACGTCACCAAGCCCAGATTAAACCGCTCCGGGTAACCGTCCTGCTGCAATGCCGGATACAGGATTGCGCCTAAAGCAATAATAGTGACGCCGGAGCCGCCCGTGAATGCCGTAAAAAAAGCACACGCCGACAACGAAACTACGGCAAGCCCACCCGGCATCCAGCCCAGCAGTGATCCGGTCATGCGAACCAGGCGTTTGGGCGCCTGACTCTCGCTTAGTAGATAACCCGCAAATGTAAATAGTGGAATCGCGACCAGGAAAGGCAGTTCAGCGATGCCCAGAATGTCGAGGGCGACATTCATTAGATCTGTATCTTCGCTTGTGAGTCCTATCATTGCGCTGGTGACGATGATCGAAAACAACGGTGCGCCAAGTACTGCCAGGACAAACAAAGCCAGACTAAAGAGGATCACGATGCGTCTTCCGCTTCGCCGCGATAGAGCCCGATAGCCTCTTTGCCCACCCCAACCAGGAATCGGTAGCTCAACAGCCCAAATGCGACCGGCACAATAGCGTGCACGATCCAGGCCGGTGTATCGATGAGCACGGTATCCTCAAACTCCATTTCAAGAAGCGTGTAGCGCCAGGCATGCCAAGCGACCATTGCGCATACGCCGGCTGCGAAGAGATCCACTACAACGCGCCCTACCGCTACCGCTCGGTCAGACAGAAGATGTGAAATGGCATCGATACGAATATGTCGGTTCTCGCGGCAAGCCGCCACTGCGCCCACCATTGCCAACCACAGGACCATGATGCGAACCAACTCGCCCGACCAGTAGAAACCGGTCTCGAATACTTCACGTGCAATAATTTGAGCGACTGATAGCAACATCATGCCGCCGAGCAAGCCAACCAATAGAACGTTCTCGGCAAATCGACCGGCAGAATCCAGTCGCGCAAAAACATTTGACACCTTTTGCATCATTCTGCGGCGGAATGCTCGCGGCGGTATTCTTCTACGTGGCCGATCATCTCTTCGTAGAGCTCCATCGATACCACGCCGTCCTTCGCCATCTCGACATTAGCCTCCCGCACAACCGCCTCAAGCCTCTCTAGTTCAGCCGCCGTTGGCACCACGGGCTTCAGCCCGGCATTGAACAGCGCTTGCTTGGCCTCGCGATCGTCCTCAAGATTTAGTTTGTCGTACTTACTGTAAAGACCCGACAAAACTTCTCGCACAATGTGCTGGTCTGCGGCCGAGACCTTCGCAAACGCTTTCTCGCTAATCGCCATAAAGCCGAACGTGTAAACAAGCGGTACATCGGTGACGTACTTGAGCTTGGTATGGTATTGCAAAAGTACAGCGCCGACTGACGACATCGCAACGATATCCAACGCCCCGGTTTGCAGGCCGGTATAGACATCGGTGATCGGCAGTGGAATCGGCGTTACGGCCATCGCGTCCATCGTTATTCGGCCAACTTTGTCGCCCTCAGGCACCCATACTCGTTTCCCTTTAAGGTCATCGAGCGAATCGACCGGCTCTTTCGACATGATGAGAGCAAAGCCGGTGGCGGCGAAACCGAAGGAAACAAACCCGGCCTCTTCCAGACCAGCTGCAATCTTGCTGTCCATACGAGACCTGACAAAGTCCGCCTCGGCCGCGCTCTGAAAAACCATCGCTAATCCGTACAGACCCAGACCACTATACGTCTCCATCAACGCCGACGGTAAGAACACACCACCCTGCAAGGCTCCAATGCTGATGCGTTTAAGGACTTGTGAATCCGTACCCATGCTGCCGCCGCCGTAGTATTTAATGACGACACGCCCGTCGGTCTTCTCTTTTATCTCAGCCGCGCTCGCACGCAGGTCCGTCATCCATTCCGAACCCTCGGGCATCGCTGTCGCAACTTTTAGCGTCTGAGCGCTCGCCATGCCGCTGGCGAACAACGCAAGAACAATTAAAGCAATCCGTTTCATCTGCCTATCCTTCAGAAGTAATCGTCGGCTTCCGAGCACAACGCCAAAGCCTCTTCCTGAGCAATTACATTAGTTAACGTATAACCATCCGCATAGGGACTGGCACCCAAAATTTCCCCGCAAAGCTGATCATTCAGTTCGCGGTCGTAGAGCATGCGAGCTATTCCCTTGAGCATCTCAACCTTCGGGCCCAGGTCCTTGTCATCCGACAACGCTATCGCAGTATTGAAGTGCAGCCGCGCCTCCTCTTGCTTACCGCCAAGGGAGGGAGGGCGGATCGTCATTAAAATTCCGAGGTAATTATGTGCTGATGATTGCGTCGTTTCACCCGCGATATCAATGTAATGCTGCATCACCGCTTCCGCTTGCGGCAGATCAGCCAGCGCATTCCAGTCACCACTATGAGCTCGGATATAGGCCAGAGACGTAAACCCATAGGTATAGAGTAAATCCGCGTACTTCGGTTCCACTCGAGCCAGGCTGGCTAAAAATTCGTCGTACGCTATGTCGCCCCAGCTACAGGACTCTGCGACGCTTTGACACATCGCCTGAGTGGCATACTCTCGCCCGCGCCGGGTCAGGCGCTGGGCTCGTTTAGGCTCTTCAGCGAAAACGGCGCCGTACGAAGCATAGAGCGTTGCCGCCGACGCCAACATGGCCGGGTCGTTCTCTTCGTTCTGAAGAAAGCTGTCCATCAACAGGATATAGGCCGGCATTCCGGCTCGAACCAGCTCGGGGTCGTCCTGGTTGAGCATGGCGCTGCTTAGATTGTCACCAAAGGTGTTGGCGGCTTTTGACACCAAATGCGAACAGCCCGCCAGCAATTGGCTGCCAATGACTAGTATCAATACAACGACCGACCTTTTCATACCCATCTCCTACTCGATGAATAGAAATCCTAACCCCGGACGGCAGTGCCGTTGTGATTATTGACTAATGATTAGCTGATGAAGCAGAAAAAACTAAATTTTTTCCTTAATTCTCGCGGCCTTACCAGTTCTTCCTCGAAGGTAGTAGAGCTTCGCGCGGCGGACATCACCGCGACGTTTAACTTCGACCGAGTCAACCACCGGGCTGTACGTCTGAAACACGCGCTCA
>CAYWYT010000068.1:0-10407 GCA_964462665.1 uncultured Woeseiaceae bacterium
CACCGAGAGACAATGTCACATCCTCGGAATCCATCAACTCATACAGCGTTTCTCCGTCGCCCATCTTTGGGCCCGGGTAGACGATCTTGCAGCCGGTCATCGCCATCGAATAGGGCGTACCCCAGGAACTCACATGAAACAGGGGTACAACGGGCAGGCAGCAATCGCGGCTCGATATATTCATCACATCCGGCGCAGAGCCCGCATACGCGTGCAAAACGCTCGAGCGATGGTCGTACAAGACGCCCTTGGGGTCACCGGTGGTACCGGAGGTATAACAAAGGGCCGCTGCGGAGCGCTCGTCGAACTGCGGCCAGACATACTCGGTTGACTCGTCAGCGATAAGCGTCTCGTAGCAAACCGCGTTCTGCAGCGTGGTCTCGGGCATGTGCGCTGCATCGGTCATGATGATGAAACCTTCAACATGGGCGATCTTGTCGCCTAACGCTTCGAGCAACGGCACGAACATGACATCCGTCATGATCCAGCGGTCCTCGGCGTGGTTAATAATAAAAATTAACTGTTCGGGAAAAAGTCGTGGATTGATCGTGTGGCAGACGTAACCCGCGCCGCTAACGCCGTAATAGGCCTCAAAATGCCGGTAGTCGTTCCAGCACAGCGTTGCGACCCGATCGCCACTACTCAATCCCAGCTTGTCGAGCGCGTTTGCCAGTTGTTTGGCGCGACCGAAGCATTCTTTATAGGTATATCGATGCCGCGGATTGTCGGCGGTGATCGATACGATCTCCTGGCCGCCATGAAATTTCTCGGCATGTGTCGCTATTGAAGAAATCAACAGCGGTGTATCCATCATCAGACCCTGCATATCTCTCATTCCTGCTCGGTTATGTCGCCGGCGGTAATTTAACAGAAAAGCCTGTGATTGCACGGGTTTAGTGGACACTACTTACGTCTGGAAGTACCAAAACCATGCTATCCTCTGCGGTACTTACGGCGCGGGGGCGCCGTCCCAAGAGGGGGAAATAATGACCAGAAAATCTCAGTTAGTCTTGCGCCGCATCGCCGGTGTCATATTGCCAGCCGCAGCGCTGGGACTTTTCGTCAACGGCTCGGTGCTGGCACAGGAACCATCGTCCAGTGTATTCGAGGAAATTGTTGTTACGGCTCAGAAACGCGAACAGAACATTATGGATGTTCCTGTCGCAGTGAGCGCTGTCACCGGCACGCAAATGAACGATGCCGGCATTAAGGACATGGCGGATCTGCAACAGAATGTCCCCAACCTGATTGTCAGTGGTAGTCAGACAACAACGACATCAACATTTTCGATTCGCGGCATCAGTTCGACATCCAATAACTTTGGCGTCGAATCTTCTGTCGGTCTCTATGTCGACGGCGTCTATCGTTCTCGCCAGAGTTCTATGATCAACGATTTGGTCGACGTGGAAGCGGTCGAAGTGTTGCGCGGACCTCAAGGCACCCTATTCGGCAAGAACACGCCTGCTGGCGCTTTGTCGGTACGCACCGTTGCGCCGAGTCAAGAAACTGATGGCTTTTTCGACGTAACAGCCGGCGACTTCAATCTGCTCAAGTTTTCTGCCGCTGGGAATATCTCGCTAGGCGAGAACATAGCAATGCGCGGCACGCTCTTTTACTCAGAACGTGATGGCTATGTTGACGACTACCAGGCAAGTCCTGGAACGGGCGATGTCACGCGTACTAAAAACGCTTACAACGATCGAAATCGAGTCGGAGGACGTCTGCAATTCCTGTACGAACCGTCTGACGATTTCAATATGCGCATCATCGCGGACTACTCTGAGATCGACGAAATCTGTTGTGCGGCGGTTACACTGGTAGATGGTATTTATTCTCGAGCCAGCCTCGCTGGTGTTCCACAACCGGGATCTGATGCCGCTTTGTTGCAGTTCGGCGGCACGGTATTTACCGACTACCCGTATCCACAACCGTTCCTCGACGCGTTGGCAGGACTACCCGGTACGATCGTTACGGGCGTAGGCGTTGATGATCACATCGCTTCCATGAATTTCCTGCCGGTCTCGCAAAATGACGACAGCGGCTTGTCTGTCGAATTCAACAAGACCTTTTCCGGCGGCAACACATTTACTTCTATTACCGCATTTCGATCATTTAATTCTTACGACAACAGCGATGTCGACTTTTCCAATGTTGATCTGGTAACACGCGTCAACGAAGCAGATCAAAGCTCGTTCTCGCAAGAGTTTCGCTTTGCCGGAGATTTTGGCGATGGCAGTTATTTCACTCTGGGTGCCTATTACTTTGGTCAGGAGATTGATCAGTCGACCGACACCATAGGCACACCGTTCCTGCAAGCGTATTTGACTGGCAACCCGGACGTCGTCAATGTCACCAACCTGGTAAATGGTGTCGCCTTTCTTGCGGGAGCACCGTACATGCCGGCGGGTGTCGCGTTCCTGCCGGACATCTGGTCCAACGATGCCATCGTGCAGGATCAGGATGGCTTTGCAGTATTCGGCCAGGTCGATTTCGCCATGGGTGAGGACTTTATATTAACGCTTGGCGCTCGCTACACCGACGAGACCAAGACGATCGATGCCGCGTTTACGCAGAATACGCCGAACGGCCTGGTTCCGGATTTCGGCGCTATAGGTCTGGCTGGCTGCCAGGTTCAAATGGCTGATCCAGCCTGCGGGCCGTTCAATCCAGCCGATCCTGCGACTTTCGGCGCATTCGTACCGTTCTTCTTCGATGGCTGGGGAGCGTACGCTTTTCCTCCGCTCGCCCCACGTACCGACCTCGATGAAGAACTGACTGACGATCAGGTTACGGGTACTGCCAAGCTCACCTGGTTCGCTAGCGAAACATCAATGTTTTACTTCTCTTATGCGACCGGCTACAAGTCTGGCGGTACCAACACGGAACGCATACCTGCAGCATTTGATTCGGTTTTCGGCCCGGAAAACTCCACCTCGATGGAACTTGGTTTTAAGGGCGACCTTGGCCCTGTACGAGTGGCATTGACGCTCTATGACACCGAGTTCGAAGACTTTCAGGCACAGACATTTACCGGCAGTGGCTTCAACCTGCAGAATGCAGGTACGATCGACAACACCGGTGTTGAACTCGAATTGCTGTGGCGCATTTCCGATACTTTCGAAATTCAGCTCATTGGTTCGCACAATGAGGTCGAATTCGCCAGCTTTGAGGCCGGCACTTGCTGGGATGCGTATACCTTCCACACCGGCATTCGGGACCCGGGCCTGCCCGACGACTTCAACCCGGTTGTGGACACGGAAATCTGTTCGAAGACCGGTCAGTCACAAGCTTACAATCCGGAAGATCGCTATTTTGTTTCCATCCAAAAGGAATTCAACCTGAGCGCAAATACCACATTGTTCCTGCGTGGTGAATACTCGTCGTATTCCAAGCAACTTACCGATGGCGATCTGGATCCATTTACTGAGCAAAGCAGCTTCGATATTGTCAATGCGCGCGTTGGTGTGAATTTCGGCAAGATCAATTCCAGCCTTACTTTGTGGGGTAGAAATATCGCTGATGAACGCTACTTCACCGGCAGTTCAGATGCGCCGGTTCAGGTCGGTCGCATGCATGCCTACCCGGCAGAGCCAGCTACATTTGGTTTGAGCTACCGGATGGGATTCGACTGACAGAACGCACGTTAATAGTCGGACTGGCGCAGGTTGCGCCAGTCTGGCTGCAACGCGAGGCGACCCTTACGAAAGTCGTCGACTGGGTGCACAAGGCCGCTGCCGAAGGCTGCAAGTTAGTCGCCTTCGGCGAAGCTCTGCTGCCTGGTTATCCATTCTGGGTTGCGCGTACCGATGGCGCGAAGTTCGAATCGAGCCTGCAGAAAAAACTTTACTCGCACTATGTCAGCCAGGCTGTCTCGATTGAAGATGGCCACCTTGACGCAGTGCGCAAGGTGGCCGCTAAGCAGAAGATCGCTGTTTATCTGGGCGTTATTGAACGTGCCGTAAATCGTGGTGGCCATAGCTTGTATTGCTCCATGGTGTATATCGACCCGCTCGGCGAGATTGGGTCAGTCCATCGCAAATTAATGCCAACTCACGAAGAACGTCTCGTTTGGGCAATCGGCGATGGTAACGGGCTGCGCACGCACAAGCTCGGCGCGTTTACGGTCGGCGGTCTCAACTGCTGGGAGAACTGGCTGCCACTCGCGAGATCAGCACTGTATGCGCAGGGCGAAGACCTGCACGTCGCAATCTGGCCCGGCAGTATTCGCAACACTGAAGACATTACTCGTTTTGTTGCTCGCGAGAGTCGCTCCTTTGTCATGTCCGTTTCGGGACTGATGCGACGCGAAGACATTGGCGATGAATTGCCGCAAGCCGATATTCTGCGTAGTTCTGCTGACGACGTCATGGCCGATGGCGGGTCCTGCATCGCGTTGCCTACGGGCGAGTGGCTTCTCGAGCCTGAAACGAATATAGAATCACTGCGAGTTGCAGAAATTGATCATCGACTCGTACTTGAGGAACGACAAAACCTGGACGTGTCAGGACATTATTCTCGCCCGGACGTCACCAGGCTAACTGTAAATCGTAAACGTCAAACCACTGTCGAATTCACGGATTAAGAATATGCTGAGATCAGTAACCCGGACTGCAATAGTTTTTTGTCTACTCGCAGGTGTTGCACATGCTGAGTTGCCGGATGGCTATTGGGGAGTCGAACAAACCCAGCCAATTCTGGACACAACGATGCGCGTCGACCTGGCTCCTGACCTGAGTCACTTAAGCGGTACAGAGTTTCAGGCGCTCGAAGAATTGCTCGCCGCTGGGCGTGTAATGAATACCCTGTACGAGAAGCAGAAACATCGCGGTGCGGCGACGGCGAAGGCGACTCTGGTCGAACTACATGAGGCATCAGGAAGGTCGGTCGAGACCCAAAACCTGCTTGATATTTACTACATGTCGAAAGGCCCGATCGCGACCACGCTGGACAATGTTCGTGGACCGATTTTGCCTGCGGATGCGGAGCAACCTGGCAAGAATGTTTATCCATTTGGCCTCGACAGGACTGAGATCGATGCGTACCTGGCTGCGCATCCCGAGAAAGTCGCACAGATTAGGGACCTGCGAACGGTGGTACGCCGTTCAAGCGCAGAAAATCTGGCTGCAGATCTGGCGGAACTCGATGCGCATCCGGCTATCGACGTATTGCATGACGGACTGCGTGCGCGCTTGCAAATGGAACAGCCTGACGAACGCTCTTTTTACGCTATTCCATATGCACTCGCTTATGCAGAAGACATGGCCAAGGTACGTCAACATCTATTGGCCGCGTCTCACTTTATCGAGGATGAGTCACCGGATTTCGCAGCCTACCTGCAAAACAGGGCCCGCGACTTGCTTAGCGACGATTACGAATCCGGCGACGCGTCCTGGGTAAGTGGCGATTTTGCCAACCTGAATATCCAGATCGGCAGTTACGAGACCTATGATGACTCGCTACTTGGCGCCAAAGCATTTTTCAGCGCCAGCGTGCTTGCCCGTGATGCTGAGAAGAGCAACGCCCTGGTCGAGGCTATGGCGGGCTTGCAGGCGATAGAAGACTCGCTCCCTTATCAGCACCCCAAAACCGTGCGCAGTCGTATCCCTGTTGGCGTTTATGAGGTTATCGCCGATTTCGGTCAGGCGCGTGGTGCGAACACAGCAACCATTCTTCCCAATGAGGCAGCACACGCCCGTAAGTACGGACGCACTATTCTCATTCGATCGAACATTTTGAGTAATCCGGTGCTGTTCGCGAACACCAAGAAGCTATATGACTCTGCGGTTGATGCCCGCTTTCGTGATCATCTGACCAGCGGCGGAAAATTCAACCGCACCCTGTGGCATGAAGTTGGCCACTACCTTGGCGTCAGTGTTACGGCAGATGGCCAAGACCTGGCAGTCGCACTCGGCGACCGGACTGATTTACTACAGGAATTGAAATCCGACCTTGTCTCGCTATTCTCTGCGCCCGCATTACGCGCATCCGGCTACCACGATGACAACAGTCTGCGCGCGCAATACGCCGATGGTGTGCGCCGCACGCTACAGATTGTGCAACCTCGACCGGAACAGCCGTATCAGAACATGCAATTGATGCAGTTCAATTTCTTCATGGAATTGGGGTTGCTCGAAGTGGATGGCGATTCGGCGCAACTGATCGTGAATTACGATCGTTATCACGAAGTTGTCACCGAGATGCTCGAGCAGGTATTGCAGATTCAGTATTCGGGCGATTATGAAATGGCGGGGAAATTCATCTCGCGCTGGAATTACTGGGACGAAAAATTGCACGGCGAACTTGCCGACAAGATGCGGGACTCCGGCATTTATCGCCGCACGCTCGTGCGTTACCACGCACTTGGGGATTGAGTTGAATATTCGCTACCACAATATCCTGGAAACCATCGGCAACACTCCGATTGTTCGACTCAACAAACTCGCACCGGACAACGTTAATATTTATGTGAAGATCGAATCTTTCAATCCGATGGGCTCGGTCAAAGACAGGCTTGCGCTCGGTGTCATTGAAGATGCTGAGAAAAACGGCACGCTTAAACCCGGCCAAACAGTCGTTGAGGCGACCAGCGGCAATACCGGCATCGGTCTCGCCATGGTCTGCGCGCAAAAAGGCTATCCGCTGGTGGTAACGATGGCAGAGAGTTTTAGCCTTGAACGACGCAAGTTGCTGCGTTTTCTCGGTGCCAAAGTTGTGCTTACGCCTGCACACCTGAAAGGCAGCGGTATGGTAAACAAAGCTGTCGAACTCGCTGAGAAACATGGCTGGTTCCAGGTACAGCAATTCGAAAACGAGTCCAATGCCGACGCACATTCACGTACTACAGCGCCCGAGATTCTCGACGCGTTTGCCGATACGCAGCTCGACTATTGGGTGTCCGGATTCGGTACAGGAGGCACATTGAAAGGCGTGTCTCGCGTGTTAAAGGAGAAAAGCCCGGCGACGAAGATTATCGTTTGCGAACCCGACAACTCACCGATTCTTGGCAGCGGCATTCCACAAAACCGTGATGCCAATGGTGCGCCGAGCGATAGTCACCCCTTATTCCGGCCGCATTTGATGCAGGGATGGAGTCCGGACTTTATTCCCAAACTTACCGAAGATGTCGTCGATGCCAAACTCATCGATGCCATTATTCCGATCAACGGGAACGACGCGTTACACCTTTCAAAGTCGCTCGCAACTGAAGAAGGCATATTCGTCGGTATTTCGGCAGGCGCTACGCTCGCAGGCGCTCTCGCCGTAGCGGCGCAAGCTGAGCAAGGCGCTAATATTTTGTGCATGCTGCCCGATACCGGGGAACGATATCTCAGTACAACTCTGTTCGAAGATATTTTCGACGACATGAACGACGAAGAGCTCGAGTTGTCGCGTTCCACACCGAATTACAGATTTGACTCTGCGCCGCCCCCACCGCCTGCAGAAGTAGCTCCGGTGGTAGTCGAAGCACCGCCTGAGGCGCTGGACTTTCTCGAGCTCTCGACACACGACACGGACAATCCGGTCGTCATGTTTGCGACCGAATGGTGTGAGTTTTCCTGGTCGGTTCGGAAAATGTTTGCCCACTACGAAATACCGTACCGAGCGATCGACCTGGACTCCGTCGCCTATCAGGAGGACAACAAGGGTGGCAAGATCCGCAAAGCAATAGAAGTAAAAACCGGCTTGAAGACGGTGCCACAAATCTATGTCGGCGGCGTGCATCTGGGCGGTGCTACGGAAACATTTGACGCCTGTAAAGACGGTAGCCTTGGCAAGATATTGGAAGAGAATGGCGTTAGTTGGAACAGGTCCGTCGATACCGAGCCGTATTCATTCCTGCCCGGGTGGCTGCACTCGCGTTGAATTCTCGGGCCTGAAAGCCCGCTCACAAATTGGCTTTCTATTCGTCGAAGAAATACATGCCTAGTGTCTCTGCAACGCAGGCCGGCTTGCGTTCATCCTCGATCTCAATGCGCACTTCTGAGGTCAGTAGCAAAGCCCCGGCGCGCCGGCGCGCCTGCAGAACGGTTGCACGCGCGCGAACTCTCGAGCCAGTGAAGAGCGGCGTATAGAAACGTACTTTGTTAAGCCCGAAATTAATTGCTCGGGTCAAATTCTTGACCTCGATGAAGTTTCCGGTCAACGCCGGAATCAGAGCTAACGTCAAATACCCATGCGCGATAGTCTTGCCCCCGGGCAGCTCACGCGCAGCGCGCTCCGTGTCAACGTGAATCCACTGATAATCGTTAGTCGCCTCGGCGAACTGATCAATTCGGTTCTGATCGATGACGACCCAATCCGACAACCCAGTCTCTTTGCCCTCGAGCGCCTTGGCGTCATCTATCGACGAGATAATTCGCGTCATGCTTCGTCTCTTCTTATCTGACACGAGATGATCGCAGCTTTCCGGGTAGAATGTCGAGATGGTAACGGCAGCGAATAGTAGTGGTGTATACGCGATAGTGCTTGCTGCAGGCTCAGCGACGCGCTTTGGGTCCAGCAAGCAACTTGCCGAGTGGAATGGGGAAAAGCTCGTTCGGCGCGCCACCGCCGTTGCGGCGAAAAGCTGCGGCGCGCGCACTATTCTCGTGGCTGGTCATGATTGGAATGCTGTTTGCAGTGCGTGTAAGCCCTTATCCGGATGCTTCGTCATCAATGAAAAGCATACGGCAGGTATCGGTACCTCGCTCGCCCTCGCCGTCCGATCGATCCGACACGTTGCGTCAGCGGTCATTGTGCTGCTGGCGGATCAACCCATGGTGACCGCCCAACATGTATCCACTCTCATTGAGAAGTGGTCCGGCGATGAGCGGGAAATCGTCGCAAGTGCGTACGCGAATACCCGCGGTGTACCAGCGTTGTTCGGGAGCGCCTGCTTCGAAAAACTCGGCGCGTTAACGGGTGACCAGGGTGCTCGTAAATTACTCGACGACCCGCAGTTTGAGGTTCAGCACGTCGAATTTATAGATGCTGCGATGGATATCGACACCGTTGCAGATCTGGCTAGCCTGCCGCGCAACGCTCACAGTTGACCCAACCCGAGTTGCCGTCAACGTAGTGTTCTTTTTTCCAGATTGGCAGGCGTACTTTAATCTCGTCAATTATGAAGCGGCATGCCTGAAATGCTTCATCGCGATGTGGCGATGACACGCCAACCCAAACGGCACAGTCACCAATTTCGAGCAGCCCTTCACGATGGACGCAATGCGCGTGCAGGTGCGGCCACTGCTGCTGCGCTTCTGCGAGCACTTTCTGTCCTTCGCTGATTGCCAATGGCGCGTAGGCCTCGTACTCGAGCTGGAGAACAGTTTGGCCTTCGTTGAGATTGCGCACCCATCCCTCAAAGCTGCAATAAGCCCCTGCTGCGGGATCGATCAGCTCGCGCCGCAGTGTGTCCGGATCTATACAATCTTTCGAAATTGAAATCACATCAACCACCCGCGACCGGAGGGAACAACAGAATAGTGTCGCCATCGTTCACAGGCGCGTCCCAACTGGCCATCACATCGTTGATCGCTACTTTGCAATGACCGTTCGGCTCTGTTGATCCGTGACGATCTCGCGTCGCAACAAACACATCTGCCGTGGTGGCAACATCCAGATTCAGCGTCTCCTCGGATACACCGGCATGCTCACGAAACATAGCGAAGTATCGAACAGTTAATGTTTTCACGACGCAGCCTCGAGAATACTTTGCTCGAGATCATCGGGCGTATTTACGTTGTCGAGAGAACTGGGATTTGGCTGATCAAGCAGGCATGTCTCCGACCGAATCAAAACCTTGCGCGGGCAAACCATGCCAGCGTCGATGAACTCCCGCAGCACCTTGTCGCTGCCAGCCTGGTACACGGCACACAGCGGTTCCGGCAGGCCATCGTGACTGCTGCGAAACGCCGTAAATGGTTGATTTTCTGAAATATTTTCTAATAAGAACTGTAGCGTCGCGCCGTCTATATTCGGCAGGTCGCAAGCAACGACCAGCCAGTCGGCCTGCGGATACTCCTGCAGCGCTGACAGGATACCGGCGATAGGACCCATGTCGTCGTAGCGATCGACAATCATATCGAAACGACTGCGCTCAGAATCTCCTGTTTGATCGCTGCGAGCTGAAACGAAAACCCGAGCAACGACTGTATCCAACAAACTCACCATGTGCGCGAGTTGGCTTTGCCCATCACGCAATAGCAGTGCTTTGTCGCGCCCCATGCGGCGGCTTTTACCGCCAGCCAGGACCAGTCCGTATACTTTCCTAGCCACCATGCTGGAAATCCTGTTTGCCGCCGGTCTTCGACATCAGCCGTGTCTCACCGATAACAATGTCATGCGACAAAGCCTTGCACATGTCGTAAATTGTTAACGCAGCCACGCTCGCGCCGGTCAGTGCTTCCATTTCCACGCCGGTCTTGT
>CAYWYT010000069.1:0-10371 GCA_964462665.1 uncultured Woeseiaceae bacterium
GGAGAAACGCTGTATGAGTTGATGGATTCCGAGGATGTGACATTGTCTCTCGGTGTGCCCACGGTCTGGATGGCGCTGCTGCAGTATTGCCGAGAGGCCGGCAAGCGTCTGGACAAGTTACAACGCTCGATAGTTGGCGGTGCTGCTGTGCCCAGATCGATGATCCAGGAGTTTCGCGACGCGCATGGTGTGGAGGTACGACAGGGTTGGGGCATGACAGAAATGAGCCCGCTTGGCGTCACCAATACGATCAAGGCCGGGCTCGAGCATCTTTCAGACGAAGAAAAATTAGACCTATCGGTCAAAGCTGGCCGCGGTATCTTCGGTTGCGAATTGCGAATCGTGGATGACGCGGGTGTGGAGCTGCCCTGGGATGGCGTGGCCTACGGCGCGTTACAAGTTCGTGGCCCATGGGTGTGCAGCGATTACTTCAAGCTGGATGGCAGCGGCGGCGCGCATACCGATGACGGCTGGTTTGATACTGGCGACGTGGCGACCATCGACTCCGAGGGCTATATGGCGATCACCGATCGCACTAAGGACGTCATCAAGTCTGGCGGCGAATGGATCAGCTCAATCGAACTGGAAAATACTGCAATGGGACATCCTGCGGTTGCAGAAGCAGCGGTCATTGGCTTGGCGCATCCTAAGTGGACCGAAAGACCGTTGCTGCTGGTAGTAAAGGCAGCCGGGCAGGACGTTTCGGTCGAAGAAATGTTGTCGTTTTATGCGGGCAAGGTCGCAGATTGGTCGATACCGAATGATGTAGTGTTCGTTGATGAACTGCCGCATACCGCGACCGGCAAACTCAAGAAGATTGAATTGAGACGGCAATTCGCTGACTATCGATTTCCTGAATAAGATTCCCCGCATAACACGGAGACACAATGTCCGACCCCGCACGCTTGTACGGATTGAAAGCACTGGTAATCAATGCCGCAGGCGGTATTGGCGAGGCGTCCGCGCGCACTCTGGTTAAGCACGGAGCGAAAGTATTGGCGGTCGATTCAATTAATAGCGGTGTCGAACAACACTTCAAGTCTGTCAAAGGTATCGATGGTTTGTCGGCCAACCTGACGGATGCGACCCGCATGCCCGCCTTGGTCGAACAAGCGGCAGAACACCTTGGTCGCATCGATATTCTGGTTAACGATTTTCCCGCGCAAGTGCAGTCGCCGATGAGTGATGGCGACAGCCACTTCAAGGAGATGGTCGAAAACCGGTCTGCGCTGATCATGTCTGTATGTCGATCGGCGCTGCCGCAACTGCAGATGAGCCCCGCGGGCCGCATTGTGAACATCGGGTTTTTGCGCAGTACATTTGCAGTCGACGGCGCTGAAGCATATGCGAAATCCGAGCACGATTTGGCTGAGCTGACCACGGCGCTCGCAGCCGAGACCGGCGAATTTGGTATTACGGCCAACTACGTACAACCCGGCGCAATCATGACGCCGACAAGTCGAGAAGCATTCAAAAAAGATATGGCACTGCGTGATTTCTGCATCGCGCATTCTGCGGCTCACCGTTTGGGCGAGCCTATCGATATTGCGAAAGTTGTCTTGTTTCTGGCGAGCGACGACGCGGCATTCGTCAACGGTACCGGCGTTGTGGTCGACGGCGGCCGCACAAGCTCCTGAGCAAATGCATCCGGTACTCGATGATCTGATAACGCTGCTGCAACTCGAGCGTATCGAAGAAAATATTTTTCGCGGCGAAAGCCGCGACATTGGCAGTGCGCAGGTTTTTGGTGGCCAGGTTTTAGGTCAGGCATTGTCGGCGGCACAACACACGGTTGAAGATCGAGTAGTGCACTCACTGCATGCTTATTTCCTGCGACGCGGGGATATGGAAGCGCCGATCGTCTATGAAGTTGATCGCGCACGCGACGGCGGCAGTTTCTCCAATCGGCGCGTGGTCGCCATTCAGCACGGCCGTCCGATACTGAACATGGCGGCATCATTTCAAATCGTGGAGCAAGGATTAGAGCACCAATCGAGCATGCCGGACGTTCCTGGGCCTGCCGATTGCGATGACATTCTGGATGCGGAGTCAGAGCTGGTGCAAAAAATGCCGGAAAAGATGCGCCGCCATATGGCCGCCAGGCGAGCCTTCGAACTTCGACCCGTAGCGCAAGAGCGCCAGCCCGGAGGCGCAACGAAAAATGTCTGGCTACGCGCCGTTGACAAGCTACCGGATAGTCGTGCTTTACACCGAAATCTGCTCGCCTACGCGTCTGACTATGAGCTACTTGGTGCAGCAACGATTCCGCATGATCTGAGTTTTGAGAAGGGCGGCGTCATCATGGCGAGCCTTGACCACGCATTATGGTTTCATCGTGAAGTGCATATCGATGAGTGGCTGTTGTACTCGATCGAAAGTCCGAATGCTTCCGGTGCGCGCGGTTTTGCGCGCGGACAGTTCTTCAACGAAGCAGGGGATTTGCTTGCATCGACAACGCAGGAAGGTTTGATGCGCGTCATTGACGAGCCGAACGCCGAACGCAGTGACCCCAAACTGCAAAACTAGCTTGCCCTAATCGATAGCCCTTAGCATTTTGCGGTAGCGGTTCGCATTGTCTACGTAGTGCTCCGCCGCCACGCCGATCGAGGCGATTTCCTCTTCCGATAATTCGCGCGCGACGCGAGCAGGCGCGCCGATGATTAGCGAACCTGGTGGGAAGGTCTTGTTTTCGGTGATCAGCGCGTGCGCGCCGACCATGCAATTCTCAGCAATGACCGCGCCGTTGAGGATGGTGCTGCCGATACCAATGAGCGAATTGTTACCTATCGTACAGCCGTGCAGCATGACTTTATGACCGATGGTTACGTTCTTGCCGATCGTCAAAGGAAAACCGGGATCGGTGTGCAACACGCTGCCGTCCTGAACATTGCTGCGCTCGCCCAGTTCAATCCAGTCATTGTCACCGCGCAACACGGCATTGAACCAAACACTGCTATGCGTTTTTAGCCGTACCTGGCCGATAACACGGGCGCCGTCTGCAATGAAGTGTTGTTCACCATCAAGAACCGGAGTCCGGTCCCCGAGTGTGTATTTCACTCCGCCTTGCCCTGTGCGGCAACCGCGGCCGCTGCTTTGGCGACCGCATCGGGGTCACCAAGAAACTCGCGCGACAAAGGTTTGAGTTGATCGTCGAGTTCGTATGCAATCGGTACGCCAGTCGGAATATTGAAACCGGTGATTTCATCGTCCGATATGCCGTCGAGCATCTTCACGAGGGCGCGAAGGCTGTTGCCATGAGCGGCGATCAGAACATTCTTACCTGCTCGCAGGTCCGGTTCGATTACGTTTTCCCAGTACGGAGCGACGCGCTGTAGCGTTGTCGCCAGGGATTCGGTCGAGGGTAAATTGTCTATGCCGGCATAACGAACGTCATGCGCCGGGTGGCGTTCATCATCGGCATCGAGATCTGGCGGCGGTATGTCGTAGCTGCGGCGCCAGATGTGAACCTGATCGTCGCCGTATTTGGCCGCGGTTTCTGCTTTGTTTAAACCTTGCAGGGCGCCGTAGTGGCGTTCGTTCAGTCGCCAGTCGCGAATCACCGGAATCCACATGCGATCCATCTCGTCGAGCATGAGCCAAAGCGTCCGAATGGCCCGCTGCAATACCGAGGTATACGCGATGTCGAATTCGTAGCCGAGTTCCTTGAGTAGCTTGCCCGCCGCCACGGCCTCGTCGATGCCTTTTTCTGTCAGGTCTACATCCGTCCAGCCCGTGAACAGGTTTTTTAAATTCCAGTCACTCTGGCCGTGACGACAAAGTACTAATTTGCCAGTCATACTTGCTCCGCAGTTAAATTGATCAGGTTTTTTTCGAAATCAGGTGGCGCAATTCCTGCGCAGCGACGGAAAGGGTAGCAAAATCGAATGAACCACGTAGTTTCATCTCGTCGACCATGCCCCTGAACCGTGTGATGGCCGCAAGGTTATCGTCAAGCCAGACGTCCAATCTATCAATTGCAGGTTTCTTGCTGCGACTCGCCAGAATTGGTTCTGCCATTTCGCGGCGCAAGCGATAAAACTCTTCGCGTAAATTGCTGCGCGCCATGGCCTGCCAGCGACCACTGACTTTCAGATCTTCCGCACCAGAGTGCAACCAGAACATGCCCAGATGCTGATTGAATGCAGCGTAGAGCTTGGCGGTCTCTCCGACATCGCGTTTGCAGGTATACGCAAGGTCGGCGATATCAAGTGCGACCCGCGTTAGCAAGAGGGCAGCCATTCGATTGGCGAGTTTTTCGGATACGCCCATGTCGATGTATTCGGCGACTGCGTGCTCGTGACGAGTACGGGCATTGGGCGACATTGTCGCGGCCGGTCGTGCGTAGACATGCGTCAATCTGTCTTTCAGCCGTTTTACTGACGGCTCGATTCTCAGTCCATCACCAAATCGTTCGATGAGCCAGTAGCAGGCGTGCCGCAAAGCCCGACTGACCTCGAACATCATCGACATCTGCGCCTCTGCCGGAAGTTTCGTATCCAATGCCTCAATAGTCTTGAACAAACTGCCGGCACGGCAAACATGCCTGGCGATCGTGTAGGCGCGCGCTATGGTAACGATGTTTGCGCCCGTATCATCCTGCACGCGTTTGACAAACGATGGACCCATTCGATTGATGAGGTCATTGGAAATTAAAGTTGCGAGAATCTGGCGACTCAGTCGATGGTGCGGGATAATGTCGCTGTAACGTCGCCGCAATACTGCCGGAAAGTAACGCTGCGGATCGACGACCAGGAATTCTGCGAGTGTTTCTCCGCAATCGATCAAGCCGTTGTATAGATCAATCTTGGCGTAGCTCAGCACTACCGCAAGTTCCGGACGAGTGAAGCCCTGTTTTCGGGCCCGACGATCGTCGATCTCTGGTTCTTCCGGCAGGTATTCGATTTCTCGATCGAGCAATCCGGTGTTTTCAAGGTTCGTAATGAGTCGCGCGATTTCATCGATGCGTTCGACCGAACGCGCCTCACTCATGCTGATCGATTGCGTTTGTAGATAGTTATTGCGCAGCACCCGCTCTGCTATATCGTCCGTCATCGACGCGAGTAGTTCATCGCGCTTGTCTCGCGACATGCCCTTCTGTGCGACTACGTCGCTGAGGAGAATTTTGATATTGACCTCGCGATCTGAACTGTCGACTCCGGCCGAGTTGTCGATAAAGTCGGCGTTGATCTTGCCGCCGCCAAGGCTGTACTCAATGCGCGCTCGTTGCGTCAGGCCGAGGTTGCCGCCTTCACCGACCACTTTGCAGCGTAGTTCAGTGGCATCGACCCGGACATTGTCATTGCTGCGGTCGCCGACATCGGAGTGACCCTCGGTACTGGCTTTTACATAGGTGCCAATGCCGCCGTTCCACAACAGATCGACCGGCATACGCAATATTGCGCTAATAAGCTCATCCGGTTTCATCGACGACTCGCTGGTGTCGAGGAGTTTGCGAACCTCATTACTCAGGCGAATGGTCTTTGCCTGCCGTGAGAAAATACCGCCGCCTTTCGAAATTAGTGCATCGTTGTAATCGGTCCAACTGGAACGTGGCTTCTTGAACAGTCGCTGGCGTTCTTTGAAACTTGCCGCCGCGTCAGGCTCCGGATCGATGAAAATACTCAGGTGATTAAACGCCGCAACCAGGTGGATCTTGCGCGACAGCAGCATGCCATTGCCAAACACGTCGCCAGCCATATCCCCGATTCCGGCAACGGTGAAATTTTCTTTCTGTGTATCGAGACCTTGCTCGCGGAAGTGCCGTTTCACTGCCTCCCAGGCACCCCGTGCAGTGATACCCATTTTTTTATGGTCGTAACCTGCGGAGCCCCCTGAGGCAAAAGCATCATCCAGCCAGAAGCCATAGTCAGCGGATATGCCGTTCGCGATATCCGAGAAAGTGGCGGTACCTTTGTCCGCCGCAACGACCAGGTAGGGATCATCACCATCGCGTCTAACGACACGTTCCGGTGTCACGACCTTGCCGTCGATAACATTATCCGTGATGTCCAGAAGGGCGGAGATGAAGATCTTGTAGCAAGCGACGCCATTTGCAAAAACCTCATCGCGACCGCCGTCGGGCACCCGTTTCGGGAAGAAACCGCCTTTTGCGCCGGTAGGAACAATGACGGTGTTCTTAACTACCTGAGCTTTCATCAGGCCGAGCACTTCTGTACGGAAATCTTCGCGGCGATCGGACCAGCGCAAGCCGCCGCGAGCTATATCGCCGCCACGCAAATGCACGCCCTCGACTTCCGGCGAATAGACGAATATTTCAAACTTCGGGCGCGGCAATGGCACTTCGCGCAACTGGCCGGAATTGAGTTTGATCGATATGCAGGACTTAGGTTTGCCATCTGTGCCGACAAGAAAATAATTCGTGCGTAATGTGGCCTCTACGGCACCTGAGAACGCCGCCATGATGCGATCTTCGTCGACATTTTCCGCCTTATCGACAGCCCGACTGACTTCGGCTCTCAATGGTTCTAATTCACGCTTGCGTTTGGCAGCGGATACGTCCGGATCAAACAGCATTTCAAACTGTTGCACAATCTTGCGTGCGAACCTGGGGTGTTTTACGAGCACGTCTTCCATATAGGTTTGACTAAATGGCATGCCTAACTGAAGTAGGTACTTCGTATAACAGCGTATCAATGCGGTTTCACGCCAGTTGAGATTGGCGCCGAGAATCAGGCGATTCAGGCCGTCATTTTCCGCGCGCCCTGCGAACACGGCTTCGAAAGATTCTTCGAAGCCAACCTCAAGCGCATCAAAATTCTTGTCCACCTCAGACTCGTGACGTAGGTGGAAGTTCTGAATCCACACGGATTCACCAGTTGCCAGCGTCGCTTCGTACGGGTGCTCCGTATAGACGTCAACGCCCATATCCTCGAGCAGCGGCAGCGCTTCAGACAAGGCGATTGGGCCGCCAAAGCTGTAGATCATGAAATGCATATGGCCGGGCAGACTTCCTTCCGGTCTATACAGATCAACGGAACGCTGGGTGCCTGCCACGAGCATCTCTTCGATACGCTCAACGTCGCTGCAGGCTTCTCGAGGGGTTACGTGGTTTTGATAGCCAGGCGGAAAGACTTCGCGGTAGCGACGAAATAATTTTGGGCCTTCCTCATAACCGAATGATTCGTTTAGCTGGTCTCTGAGCCTGTCGGCCCAGGTGACAACCACATTGGCGATGGTTTTCTCAATCTTTTGAATGCTTATCGGAGGTCTTTTGCCGGCGCCGGTGTGCACGAGAATATGCACCCGTGCCAAAGCGGAATCCGAAATCTGCACGCTGGAATCGGCAGAAACACCGTCAAACGCATCGATCAAAATTGCTTCTACTTCGCGGCGAACTAATGTGGTGTATTTCTCGCGTGGAACGTAGACGAGGCAGGAGAAAAAACGTCCAAACAAATCGCGCCGCAGGAAGAAGGCAACTTTCTGTCGGTCTTGCAGGTTGAGGATGCCGGTCGTCGTGCGCGCCAGGTCCTGAATCGATGCATGGATTAATTCATCGCGTGGATAGCTGTTGATGATGTGGGACAGTGCTCTGCCACGATGACCTTTCTGTTCGACATGTCCACGTTCGAAAATCTTGGCCATTTTGTAGCGTAACAACGGAATATTGCGCGGTGTCTCGCTGTAAGCCGCGGACGCAAACAGGCCGATGAACCTACGTTCGCCACAAGCAACGCCATTCTCGTCATAGACCTTAATGCCAATATAGTCGAGATAGACATGCCGATGAATCGTCGACCGCGAGTTGGCCTTGGTCAGAATCAGCCAGTCTTTCGAGCGTGTAAGGCGCCGCATCTCATCGCTCATCTCGACCGGCTGATCGCCGCGCTCATGGCGCGACAGCAGGCCCAATCCGCTGTCTTTTACGCCCTCGAGAAAGACCTTCTTGCCGCGATGCGCCAACTTGTATTCCCGATAACCGAGAAAGGTGAAATGATCATCGGCCAGCCATTGCAGAAATTCCTGGCTTTCGCTTCGCAATGCCTCGTCAGCACGCGTCGGCCCAAACTCAAGCAGATCTTTGGCGGCAATCATCTTGAGCCGCATCTTTTTCCAGTCACGGACTGCCAGTCGGATATCCGCAAGCACTTTGCGAATCTCGTGTTCGAGAAGCTTCAGCTCCTTCGCATCCGTTTCTCGATCAACGGCGAAGCGAATAAAAGACTCACGCGTGCCCTTATCGGAATCGATGTCCACGACGCTTTCAATCTTGCCACGGCTATCGCGAATCAAGCGGATGATCGGATGCACCGTGATACGTACGGTCAGCTCATGTCGAGTGATCGCCGCTGCTACGGAATTGACCAGGAACGGCATGTCGTCATTGACGAGTTCCACAAACGTGAATGGAGACGCGTAACCGAACTCTTCCTCAGTTGGCGTATAGATGCGGAGTTTCGGCTGCCCTTTGCGACGCTGCGCTGCGAATTCGAGATGGCCGAACGCGATCTTCGCCATGATGTCCGGCGATCGACCCGCCAGATCACTGACCGGCACATCAGAAATATACTGTTCCAGAAACAGTCGCGCTTGTTTGCGATTGGTAATTACCTTGGATGTAACTCGCGTCGAAACGATGTCGCTGACGATGGAGGACTTTCGGTCACTGCCTCTGCGTTGTTTTTTGTTGGTCACTGGAACCCTGTATTAAAATTCGCGAAGACTTAGTCTGCGTGTTTACGGTTGAGGTGTGCCCAGAAGTCGCGCCTTGCCGAGCAGGCGCTCGAGGATGACGTTGAAAGTGTCATAGTCCTCGGCGCTGATTCCCTGTAGTAATTCGTTCTCGAACGCCAATGCGAGTGGCGCGATTTCATCGTGAACCTGTTGTCCCTCATCCGACAATCGCAGGATAGAGCGGCGCCGATCTGCGTCCGCAAACTCGCGGTCAATGCGACCATTCTTGATCAATTTGGTCACCGCGCGGCTTACCGCAACTTTGTCCAGCATCGTGCGATCTGCGACTTCAACAGCGGACAGCCCGGGAAATCGCCCAAGGATTGCAATTACCCGCCATTCCGGTATCGAAACACCGAATTTAGTCTCGTAGGCCTTCGCGATCGTGGTGCTGATCGTATGTGACAAAACCGACAGCCGGTAGGGCAGAAAGACTTCCAGATTGAGTGCGTTGCTCATGATTTCAACAGTAACCATTATCGCCGCAGCGCACAACCGATTCACGCAAGATGTGGTGCTGCCAGATACTCTGTGGACTGCATTTCGACGAGACGACTAACGGTGCGCTCGATTTCGAATTCGAGGCGCGTGCCGCGATACAATTCGCCAACATCCGCTGCGGCGGAAACGATCAGTTTCACGCGCCGATCATAGAACTCGTCAACAAGGGCGATAAAGCGTCGCGCCTGATTTTCCAGTGACTCGTCCAGTATCGGGACACCAGATACGATTACAGTGGGATACCAGCGGGCGATCTCGATGTAATCGTTCTGGCTACGTGGACCATCGCAAATCTGCTTGAAATCGAACCAGACGATACCCTTGGCGCAGGCCTGCGCCTGAATATCACGGCCGTTAACATTCAGGGCGTGCTTGGAGCGAACCTCGCTGGAAGCAGATTCATCAAAATAGTGTTGTAGCTTGCGAGCAGCGGACTCGTCGTCTGGTGAAAGATACGTACCGGCCTGCTGCAACAAGCGCAGGCGGTAGTCGACGCCGCTGCCGATGTGGAGCACATCCGAGTGTTGTTTCAGGGTTTCGATGGCCGGTAGGAAGCGTTGTCGCTGCAATCCTTCACGATACAGATCGTCCGGAGCAGAGTTTGAAGTAGCGACCAGGGTTACGCCACGGCGAAACAGGCCTTCCAGCAAACGCCCCAGAATCATCGCATCCCCGATATCACTGACAAAGAATTCGTCAAAACAAAGCACCCGCGTATCGGCCGCAATGTCCGCGGCAACCTGATCCAGCGGGTCTTCGATATCGCCCAATGCCGCCAGTCGCTGATGAACATCGTGCAACATGCGGTGAAAATGAATGCGTTTCTTGGCGTCGACATTCAGGGTCTCGAAAAACAGGTCCATAAGGAAAGTCTTGCCGCGGCCGACGCCGCCCCAGATGTACAGGCCACGAACACCGGTCTGCCGCCCGGAATCGCGGGAGCGGAAAAAGTCCAGAAAGCTGCGCTTGCGAGCAGCATGCGCCTGCAGTCGTTGCTGTAGCTGGTCGAGTTCAGCGACGATCGCATCCTGTGCCACATCGCGATCATGACCGTCGCGTTGCTGGCTCTTTTCGTAGGCCTCGCGCACGTTCAATATTCCATATATCCTCATTCGCGCCACGCAATAGTGCAGGCGGAGAGACCATACTATGACTACAGAACGTGAATCCATGGAA
>CAYWYT010000070.1:0-10235 GCA_964462665.1 uncultured Woeseiaceae bacterium
ATCATGTATTGCGAAAACAGACCTTGGTACCCCTCAGCCTCCGGACCGGCATCTGCGTAGAAGTTGTAAGTCTTGTACTGCGAGAAGTCGACGGAATCGTCATACGCAGAACGCAACTTCGGTTTCGACGCGCAGCCTGACGCAAATACGACCAGTAGTAGAACGACGAAAAATCTAGAAAATCTTGTATCTTTAAGCACGAAGCTTCTCCTTTTATTCAAGCACTAATAGCATGCGAGCCAGAATGCCGCTGCTGTCACCGCTAAGACCATTAGTTTGATTGTTTATGAGTTGGTAGTTCAAGTTTACGTTAAACTCGGGCGCCGGCCACTAATTTACGCCAATTCACAGGATTTTGAGCCTGCCGCTATCGACCGAAACAGGTCTAGACAATGGCCTTGCGTCGCGATGCCGTAAAGGCATCAAATATATACACGGTGCCTACGGCGTAGATGGTGGCGCCGCCGAACATCATCAAGCGTTGCCAGAACTTCATGCCTGCCGCGTCACCGCCGGCGCTATCCATCACGGCCGGCGCCAAAATGACGATCATTGTGAGAAAGGCATACGACCACGTGGCTGCATCCGGGTGCATGCTGCGCCCCTGAAAAATTCTCGGCCCCATCAGCAGACCGGCTATGGCAACTATCAGCGTATAGATGGTGAGCGTCGGCGTGATACTCAGAACTTGCCAGCCGATGATCGCACCTGCGCCGCCTATAATGGTCGACATGACGAGTGAGCGACCAACCTTGCGAGCACCGTCATTGGTTGCTTGTTGACCCATCGAGGCAACTTTGATCATTACCGGCATATACGCGGTGCTCGCGCTCGAGAACAGGAAGAACAATGCGACTGGCAGCACGATCATGAGTGAGCGAAACGCACTCCAGCGCGCGGCCGAGAGGTCCGGCGGTGGCGGTGCGGGCGGCTTTGCTGCGGTCGCTAGCTCAGCTACTACGGCCATCGAGTCGGGTAAAAACGCATGCGCGACCCAGACGAACAGGACGCCAATAGCCGCACCAAATGACACGCTATATACAATAGTAAGTACCGCATCCAGGTCAACCGTACCTATCGCGGTGCTTACGGCGATGCCGACGGTCGCGAATGTACCGAGCGCAGCAGAACCGCCCTTGGCCGTAAAGTAGAAGCTCCAATACAAGGCGATTATGAGCAACAGGATGCCAACCATCGGCTGGTTAATCAAAGGCGGCAGCAGTAAAAGACCCGCAAACAGTGAAATAGTAAGCACGGCCGCCAGGCCAATCCCGGCTTTCAATTTCGGCGCCGGAAATGGCAATGCCAGAATAAACATCGTTATAACCGGTGCAATAAACGACATTGACCAACCAACGGCTTGCGAAAACCACAACGACACGGCGGTGCCGAGTGCAAGTCTCAGTATGCGTATGCTGGCTATGTCCATACTGCGCAAGTCAGGCTAGTAGGCGTAGGTGAACACGCTGACCAATCGCATTTTTATCTTGCCGAGCAGAGTCATGATCCAGCCTGAGTCCGCATAGACGATAACCGAAGCTTGCGCGCCGACACGAAGCCCGCCGCTCTCTTCTATGCTGGGTATTTCGAAATCAACCAGAACTGAAAAGCGTTGCGCATCACGCAGCCATTCACGGTCATTGTCGATGGTTGGCAAACTACCCAAAGGAGCAGAGTCGACGTTGACGCCAAAACCCGTGGTGCGGACCTTACCCTTAACTACTGAGCCGGGAAGGACGTCGAATACGATCTCAACCGGATCTCCGGGCTTGATGTTGCCGAGATTGTTTTCCGTAAAGTCAGCCCGAATCCACACATCGTGACTTGCCACAAACGTCATCAGCGGCGCGCCGGCCTGTGCGAAATTACCGCGGTTAACCCGAACATCTGTGATGACGCCGCTGTCGGGAGCCACCACCGCTGTGCGTTCGAGGTCGAGTTGCGCCTGATCGAGCGCTGCCTGTGCCTGCATTACCTTGGCGTTAGCGTCGCCGGTTTCGCCAAGCGCCGCGATCGCACGCTGCAAACTGGATTCAGCCGCCGCGAGGCCGCCCCGAGCTGCGGCCAGAGAATTCTCGGCGATTTCGATGCGTCGATCAGAGATCGCACCGGCGTCTTCTTTCTTGATGCGGCGTAACCGCACAGCGTCTTGTTCCGTGCTCTGCAACTGAGCTTTTGCAGAAACGACCGTCGCCTCGGCTGTATCGACATCTGCGCTGGAGGCGCGGGTTGCCTGTCGCGCCGATTCCAGGCCAGCCATCGCCGTTTCAACCGCCAGTTCGTAACGTTCGCGATCAATTTGAAACAACAGGTCTCCTTCATTGACGGCTTGATTGCTGTCGATCTCTACCGCAGTTACGGTGCCCGATACTTCCGCGGCGATTGGTACAACGAGTGCGTTCACCCGAGCCTGAGATGTATACGGAGTAACCCGGTCGGCGACCAGGTAAATGATCATCAAAACGACGCAGGCGCCAAGTGCGATAAAGGTCCATTTTCGAACCGGGTCCATACCCGTGGTTTTTTCATTTGTCATTGTTGCCAACCTCCGCCGAGGCTCCGGTAAAGTTTAACTACACTGCGCACCACTTCGCCGCGGTTGGCGGCGTAGCGTTGCTGTTGTGAGAAAAGCGATTGTTGTGCGTCGAGTACACGTTGATAATCGGCAAAACCTTCCCGGTAGCGTAGAAAAGCAAGGTCGGCCGAACGCTGTGCGACGCTCACACTTTCAAAGAGTATGGTGTCCTTTGCCTGGGTGCTGGATAGAGACGCCATAGCATCTTCTACTTCACGAGCGCCCTGAATAACTGCTTCCTGATAGGCGACCAGCGCTTGCTGTAAGCGCGCGTCCTGCACTTCGATATTATTGCGAATACGACCGTAATTCAGAAATGGCCAGACGAAATTCGCGCCCACTGAAAACGGGCTGCCGTCTGAGGATAAGAAATTGTCGAAGATGGCATTGCCGCTATCGACCGTGGTGGAGGAAACACCCAAAAAGCCGGTCAAACTAAAACTCGGGTAGAGGTCAGCTGTGGCTATGCCGACTACCGCATTCTGCGAGATGGCTCGCAGCTCCGCCTGACGCACGTCAGGTCGTTGCCGGAGTAAGTCCGCCGGCAGTCCAAGCGCGATCGTAGTCGGCACGACAGCTTGTGCGCCGCTGCCGTTAAACTTGTCTGCAAAACTCGCCGGCGCAACGCCTAGCAACACGCTCAAAGAGTTCTTAGAGCGGCGCAAGGTCGCCTCGAGCTCAGGAATAGTGGCCTCGGTGCTGAGCAGCAGAGTTTGTGCTTGCAGTGCATCAAGTTCAGAGCTCGAGCCGTTGCGGAACAAGACTTCGACAATATCGTAGCTGCGCTGCTGTAACTCGAGGCTGTCATTCGCCAGCTCAAGTTGCGACTCTGTTGCGCGAATGACAGCGTATACATCGGCCACGGTCGCAATCACCAGGACCATTACGTCGTCATAGCTTGCGATGCTAGCGAGGTAGTTTGCGTCGGCGGCCTCAACGCCGTGTGCAAAGCGACCCCAAAAATCGATTTCCCAGGATAGGCCGGCACCAAGATCGTATTGCTCCTGGTTCAGGTCGCCAGTGTCGGTATACGTCGCACCGCCACTCATAGCCTGCTGCTGCGGATATCGGTTGCCCGATGCGATACCGAGACTTGCCTGTGCTTCAAGGACGCGCAGTCCTGCAATCTTGATGCTGTTGTTTTGCGCCGTAGCTGTCGCGATAAGCTCGTTCAGCACCGGGTCGTTGAGCGTCTCCCACCACTGCGCCAGCTCGGCAGGTGAAGTGTCGAACCGCTCCAGCTCCGATTCCAGCCAATCCGGGTTGACAGATGTTTCCGGTCGCTCGTACTCCGGGCCGACCGAGGTACAGCCGACCACGAACAGAAGCGGAGCTAGAAAACCGAGGCGCATAACGTTTCTGGAGTATCCGGACTTATGCGTCGGCCGGACTCTCATCCGGCGACATCCATGCGACCAGCAATTCGTAACTGACGGCCAATATTACGGCGCCCAGGAACAGGCCAATAATACCCAACGTCATCGCGCCGCCGATCGCGCCAACCAGTATCACGAGCATCGGCGTTTCCACCCCGCGGCCGAGTAGCATAGGTTTGAGAACCATGTCAGCAAGACTGACGATGAGCATATAAACCGCGAAGATGGTTGCAGGTACGGGTTCGGCGACGGAGAATACCCACACGGCGACGGGCGCTAGCACCAACCACGGCGGTAATTGCACGATTGCCACAACCAGGACCGCCAAAGCCAACAAACCCGCCGCAGGAACTCCCATTACTACAAGCCCGAGGGCAGCAGCCACGGCCTGAATGATGGCAATACCCAAAACACCTTTCACGATGCTACGAATGGTAAGGATTGAGAGCGTGGTCATCTTATCGCCGGCGTCGTCGCCCATCAGACTGCCGGCGATGTTGCGCGCTGCGCGATGACCGGACTCAGCATTCATTATCAATGCACCAGCGATAACAATGGACAGAACGAATTGTAACGCACCAACGAACATTCGGCCGGCGAAGCTTGCAGCACGTTGCGCCAAAGATTTAAGTTGCGGCGCATAAGTGTTCAACGTTGACTCGAGATTGGTGGCTGCGCTGCTCCAAAACTTGTAAACCGAGTCGCCGACCAGCGGCCAATCGGCGACGCTCTCGTTTGGCGGCTGAATCTCGACTGTGCCCGCTTCGATGTTGGCAGAAGCTTGTTGTATCGTAGCGATAGAGGATTCCGCAGTGAGCCAGACCGGCGTGACCACGATCGCCAGCCCGATGAGGACCAAAATCATGGCTGAGGTTTTCTCGCGGCCGCCCAGCTTTGCTGCTAATGAAGTGTGCGTTGGATACAGACCAACAGCAATTACGACAGCCCAAATGAGGATGCTGACGAAGGGCGCAATAATTTGGTAGCACAACATCAACAACAGCAGCAGTGCACCTATTTGAATGAACGAGGCCATCGCGTTTGAAAGGAAACGATCATCCGTACTCGAGCTGTTCGCACTGGTCATGGTTATCTCCAGATTCTTTTATTTATAGTTCTTGTTTATTGTCTTGGGCGAGGCCCTGCCAGATACGCTGCACGACAGAGAATATCATCGCGGTCGTCCATCCAACGAGAATGATGCCGTTGAGCGCCTCAATTCCGCTAAGCAAGCGCCAACCGGCGGTCAATGTAACATCCCCGTAGCCAAGCGTTGTAAAGGTGACAAACGAGAAATACACGGCCTCCTCAAAGGACGCGAGTTCGTTGACAGGAACAAGCGCCAGATAGGCAGCCGCCCAAATGACAATTTCCACGGCGTGCAGGGCGAATACAATCAATGCCGTGTATACCAGAACGAGCATCGTACTCCGACGACTTGCGGGTGAGTGGCCAGCGTTTTTCTTGCCGAGGTGTACTACCCAGGCTGTAGTGCCGAGCGCGTGGATCACGACGGTGATTACAATAAGGGCGGAACCGATAAGGCTAAGTCTTAACATGCCGCCAGATTATACTATTTGCAGGCGCAATTTATCCATCGGAGGCCGGCTACCAGGGGTGTATCAGCTGTATGTAAAAAGCGTCTTCTTCCGGGCCGCGCGCCGCATCCAGTCCTACCCAAACGTTCTTCGCTTGCAGCGCTAACCAGCGAAAGCCAACGCCATATGCCTTAATCTCGTCGTCGGTCTCGTCCCATATGCCGCGTTCGTCCGTAAAGCCCTCGCCGAAAAAGCCGAGCACTGCCCAGCGCTTGGCGAACTGGTATCGCAATTCAACCTCCGCAGCGCCTGCCATCTCACCCTGGTAACGCAGTGCTGGAATACCACGCAATTTCACATAGGGCGCTGCATAAAACGGCAGGTCGCTGGTAGCTGCCGATGCTTCCAGCCGCAGGCCCAACACGAATTTCTTGCCGAGAACATGAAATGAATTCATCTTGAGCGTCGCTTTGGTGTAGTTGTAGTCGCCACCAAGAGCGTCGTCGTATCTCCATAGCGACAGCTCACCCAGCTGCCCGGTGGTTGGCATCATGGTGTCGTCACGCGAATCGTAGATAAAGCTGGCGGAGATACCGACGTCTGTGAATGGAATCTGTGGAATACCCGGGCCACTTGCAGGCTCCGTCCCCGGGTCGAGCGGAAAGTCGATCGTGGCATCCAGGATTGATGTTGCTGCGCCGATAAACATATTGCTGGCACCAAAACGGCGTTTGAGCCTGGCGAAGGCGACTGTTCCTTCGAGCGAAAACTCAAATGGGAAGTCCGCTACATAATAAGTGGCATTGACCGTGGTGTCGGCCAGCAAAGCTGTTAGACGATAGGTGTCGTCCTTGAATGTGCGGGAGTGTCCAATACCATAACCCTTCGTGTCGTTATTGGTGTAGAACGCGAAAGCGCCCGTCGCAGTCGGCGGTGGAGTCTGCTCCCGGTCCGATCGGTTCAGTGCTGTCGCCGAGGCTACCCTCGGCACCTCCGCATCACTATCGGCATGAAAATAGATAAGGGCAGCGCCCATACCTTCGCCGATAGCGGGCTCGGTGATAAAGAACGGCAGAGGCAGGAATTTCCCGCCGGTATCAGGTTTCTCCTCTTTTTCCTCCTCATCTGCGGCACTCACAGGCGCCACCAGACCGAAGGACAGGAGAAATAATAACAAGTAGGGCCGAACATTCATGCCGCATAGCTTGCAGATGTTGTGTGAACAACGCAATAATTGAGCAGGCAATGAGTCCCAAACCCATCAAATTCCTGCTAATGCTGTTGCTTTGCTGCCCGCTGACTACATTTTCTCAGGAAACCGCCATTGATAATAGTAAGTGGGGTTTTAGCCTGGGCGCGTTCTTCGCAGATCAGGACATGAAAACGAAGTTCGAGGCTAACTTCGGTGATATTGACGAGCCCGTAGACCTCGAGGATGACCTCGGCCTCCAAGACTCTCAGTCGGTGTTTCGATTGGCGGCTTATTACGACTTTAATGAGCGTCATCGCCTGGACTTCGACGTATTTGATCTGTCGCAGTCTGCGACCGCGACCTTGTTGGTAGACATAGAGTGGGGAGATACCGTTTTTCCGATCGACACTGAGATATCAACTGGACTCGATCTAACTATTTACAAGGTTGCGTACACCTACCAACTGCTGCGCCGTGAAAAATACAGACTCGGCGTGATCGGCGGACTCTATGTTGCTGACATTGCCCTCGATATAAATGTGCTGGAGAGTGATCAAAGAGAAGGAGGAGACGTTACCGCGCCATTACCGGTATTCGGCTTGCGTGGTGAATACTTCATTTCGGATCGCTGGCGCGCCAGTGCAAGCGCCGAATGGTTCGGCCTGACTCTTGATAACTATGAGGGTTCTTTGCACGACTTTATGCTTGGTATCGATTACCGCTTCGGAGATCACGCAGCAGTCGGTCTGGGTTTTAATATCGTGGAAATCGATGTCGACGCGACTGAAGAGGGTCTGCGGGCTGACTTGTTATGGCAGTACTCCGGATTAATCGGCTACCTGCGATTTAGCTTCTAGACTATCCTGTTGCGTTCCTCGCCACGAACAAAGGCTGCGGCATTCGCTGCGAGCTCGTCGATTGCATTCTGTCGCGCCCGGTCCGTCGCCCATGCAATGTGCGGTGTGATAATCAAATTCTCACCGCCGTACTCGAGCAAAGCATTGCCATCAACCGGAGGTTCCTCTGCGAGCACATCTATTGCCGCAGCTCCGATGTGACCTGAACGCAGAGCAGCGACGAGGGCGCTGGCATCCACGAGTGCCCCGCGAGCGGTATTAATCAGGATAGCGCCGGGTTGCATGCGGCCGATAGTCGTTTCGTCAAACAGGTTCCGAGTGTCGTCTGTTAACGGGCAATGCAGTGAGATTACGTCCGACGTCGCGAGCAGTTCGTCGAATGCGACTCTATCAGTCGGCACATCGGTCGAGCCGGGGCGTGCTGCAACGATCACACGCATGCCGAAAGCGCGCGCAGCTGCTGCCACGCCCTGTCCCAGTGCGCCATGGCCGACGATTCCGAGTGTCATTCCAGACAACTGCCGAATCGGGAAATTTAGCATGCAAAACTGGCCGGCCTCCTGCCAGTTGCCAGCTTTTACGGAAGCATCGTAGCGATTGAGGCTGTGACTGATCATCAATAACGTGCCCATTACGTGTTCTACAACCGACTGTGTGCAATATGCCCGAATATTGGCGACAGCAATGCCATGTTCCCTGGCCGCCTTGAGATCGATGTTGTCGGTGCCGGTCGCAGTGAGGCCAATGAAGCGCAGTTTTTTGCTCGCGCTTAGTAGCTCGATCGTGAGGCGGGTCTTGTTGGTGAATACGAACTCGGCATCTTTGATACGTGCGCCAATCTCGCTATCGCTGGTGTCATCAAATAACTCAAGTTCACCAAACTGACCCCGTAAAGCAGTCAGGTCGAGGTCCGGGCCCATTGTTGCGTAGTCGAGAAAGACAGCTTTCATTGATATTTTCCGGCCCCTGTCACACAGTGCATGACGATGACGGATGAATACTGGAAACGCAAATCACTGGCGCAAATGAGCACCGCGGAGTGGGAAGGGCTCTGCGATGGCTGTGCGCTGTGTTGCATGCACAAGCTGGAAGACGAGGACAGTGGCGAAGTCTTCTACACCGACGTCGCTTGTCGATTGCTCGATGTGGATACTTGTCGTTGCACGGACTACGCAAACCGCGTAAAGCAAGTCGCTGAATGCTTGGTGCTGTCAGTAGATGAACCGCAGAGCTTCGAGTGGCTGCCCGATAGCTGCGCTTATCGACGTCTGGCGAATGGCAAGGACTTGCCAGCGTGGCACCCTCTGCTCACTGGCGACCCGAATTCGGTGCATGATGCGGGCATCTCGGTGCGCGGCAATGCAGTTTCCGAAAATGAAACCACAGAATTTACAGTGCTAAGACAGATGAGTGACTTCGATGAGTAAGTATCCAACGATTCCTTTGCCAAACTACAAAGAATATCCCTTGGATGAAATGCGCGAACGGCTGGCGCAGTTCTATGCGGATGTTGATCGACGTCGGACTGTGCGGGCATTCTCAGACCGCCCGGTTCCGCAAGACATCATCGAGACGGCACTCAAGGCTGCCAATACCGCGCCGAGTGGGGCGAATCTGCAACCCTGGCATTTCGCTGTCGTTAGCGGTGCGGAGACAAAAAGGAAAATTCGCGAAGCGGCCGAAGTGGAGGAACGGGAATTCTACGAACACCGCGCGTCACCGGAGTGGCTGACAGCTCTCGAACCGCTGGGAACGGACTCCAGTAAGCCGTTTCTCGAAACAGCGCCGTATCTGATCGCCGTATTCCTGCAGAAGTTCGGCATGCTTGAAGATGGTCGTAAGGTGAAGCACTACTACCCGACTGAATCGACCGGGCTTGCGACCGGCATTCTAATTACAGCATTGCATCAGGCTGGCCTCGTTTGTCTGACGCACACCCCGAGTCCGATGAAGTTTCTGAATGAGATTCTGGGACGGCCCAGCAGCGAGCGGCCGTTCCTGTTGTTGGTGACCGGCTACCCGGCCGACGATGCGGAAGTGCCGGATATAGAAAGAAAGCCGTTAGAGGAGTTCGCCAGCTTTATCGATCAGTAGGCTACTGCCAAAAATCGTCGGAATCCACGTTTGGCAGCGAGTTGTGCGTCCCAGAGCTCAAACGAATGCGATGTGAAGCCGCTGGTTCGCAATGAAAGATCGTCCGCCTCGGCAATGAATCGTATTTGGTCAACCGTGACTTCATAGTAAGCACTAAGGGCTGATGCAACGGGCTGCGGATAAACGGGCGCGCTTGCACCGATGGTACTTGGCGTCCAGCCGCTGATTTCCAGCGCTAACGGTTCTCCGTCTACAAACAGGACTATCGAATCGAATCCGTCACGCCCATTCGCTTCGCTCGCCTTGAAATTCGTGTTCCAGATGCCAAGCCAGAGAAAGTAGCGATAATGCCCACTTTGGTTAATCTGTAGCGGCCCCAAACTGACCAGGTTCTTTGCATGAGCTGCATGCGCGGGAACATCACGATAAAGAAGCATGGTCGCTGAGCTGTATGTAATCGTTGCGCTCGTCTGCGGGTCCAGAATCTCTCGAGGACGCTCGGGCGAAGAGGCACAGCCGACGATGACGGAAAGTAGCAGCACTATTATGAGGTTGCGTGACATGCTCTAAAAAAACATCTGATAGCCGAGATTAATAAAATAA
>CAYWYT010000071.1:0-10202 GCA_964462665.1 uncultured Woeseiaceae bacterium
CGCGTTCGATTCGTGGTGCCGGCACCATATTTCCAACGTCAAAGCGCCTCCATCATGAGGCGTTTTTTCGTCTGTAGACATCGTCCGAAACTACCGCTATCGAGTCCTTGTGCTTCCACAGCGACCGCTATACGCTCAAGATCAGCCGCCAAGAGCTTTTGCATACAAATATGAATTCCGGTACTCGTGACCGCACCCCTGCGGAGAGCAAAGAAAGTGTCGCGCGAGGTGTGGCGAACACCGGGATGACGATTGTGTTTCGGGCCTTGCTACATATTTTCGCCGCGCTTCCCCAGGGCGTAGTCCGTTTTTTTGCATCATGCGTCGGTTGGCTGGCGTGGCAATTCAATACCACTTCTCGCAGAATAACCGAACGCAATATTGCGATCGCGTTTCCCGAATTACCTATCTCCGAACAGCGACAACTGGCGAGAGCCAGCTTCAGGGAGCTCTTTTGGTCTGCTGCATATATTGGTCGCGGCTGGTTGTGGCCGGCCGAGCGCTTAATGGCCTGCGTATCAAAGGTCGTTGGTGAGGAACACCTGCGCGCGGCAGTTGCTGAGGACCGTGGCGTAGTCGTACTCGTGCCACACATAGGCAACTGGGAATTGTTTGGTCCTTACATCGCGGCGCAATATCCCGTAACAACGCTATACAAAGAGCCTAAAAACCCGGCGGTAAACGACGTTGTCCTTCAGTCACGACAACGAAACGGCAATACCCTGGTGCCAGCGAACAAGTCCGGAGTGCGCGCGTTGCTCAAAGCACTGAAGTCTCGTGAACTTATCGTAATACTGCCAGATCAAGTACCGTCAACAGAGGGTGGCGAGTTCGCGTTATTCTTTGGTGAGCCTGCACTGACAATGACGCTGGTTTCGAAACTGATCAATCGAAACAATAGCAAAGCGGTCTTAGCATATGTATTGCGCGAGCCCGACAATAGCTATCAAATCGTTATTCGTCCGCCTGATGAGGGGATCTATTCATCTGATCGCTCAACAGCTCTGCGCGCGCTTAACAAATCGATCGAGCAGTGCGTGCTTGACTGCCCGGAACAATATCAATGGGAATATAAACGCTACAAATACCTTCCAGATGGCTCCCGGCGAAAACCTTATTAAGTTGGCGCATCCGGAGAGGACCTTCAGTCGTCGGATAAATTATCGATAATTATCGTGATAAGATCACTTATGCGATAAACATGAGGGGGAGAAAGATGACGACTGAAACTACTTCGATCTATAGGGGCAGCTTGTTTGCATTCCTGCTAGCACTGCCCATCAGCGTTCTTGCTGACGCAATTCCAGAAGGTTGGCAAGCGCACAACGTAGAGCCCATTGGTTTCCTGGATTACGATGACCGCTACTCCGGCAAGCTCACGATCAAAGAGCATGACGGCCGTTGGTATATATACATGCCAGTGCAGAAGACCCAGGCGGGTCAGGGGCCTATTCTTGCACCTGCTTTGAAGATTGTGGATGTTACCGATCCGACCAACCCAACTGTGGTCAAGCAGATCGATTATCCGATGGACGGCAATATGGCGCAGATTACTTCACAGGGTGATCTGCTCATGGTCGGTTTGTCGAGGGAATTGACTCAGTTCGACACCCAGAATGCGATCAACTTTATGGCCGCGTTTCAGCCGGAAGAAATTCCAGACGATAAGTTGAAATATGAAGGCGTGCTGCTTTTTGATATCAGTGATCCTGTGAATCCAGTTGAGCTCTCGCATTGGGAAACCGGTGCCTACGGTGTACATCGAAATATCCTGCACGATGGTTTCGCTTACTTGTCAGCGAGCGCGCCGGGTTACCGTGCCCAGATTCTCAAGATTCTCGATGTTCGAGACCCGAAGAATCCAAAGGAAGTTGGCCAATGGGCGCAGTTTGGTCAGCGCTTGGGTGAGGAACGTGAAGATGGCGTAATCCCGAGCTTCCATGGTCCAGCCATTATCAGCCCTGATGGCAATACCGCTGTTCTGGGTTTTACACCAGACATGGTCACTTTGGACATTAGCGATAAGTCCAACCCCAAGGTTGTTGGTCGACTGCAAATTGTTCCGCCGTTTGTGAATAACGTAACCCAGTCAGTTCATTCCGTAATCCCGTATTGGGATCGTGGTCTGGTCTATGTGGTTGGCGAACCGAAAAAGGCGCAGTGCGCTGAATCCATATCCGCCAATATAATGGTGCAAAACGCCGACCCGACTAAGCCCTACATGATGTCGACCTTTCCTATTCCGGAAGTACCGGAAGGTTTTGCCTGGGACAACTTCTGTGATCGGCCCGGACGTTTTGGTCCGCACAACATGAGCAATGAAATTCACAACCAGGATGTAATGCAGCCGAATGACCTGATTCATTTGGCCTACTTCAATGCAGGCGTTCGTGTTTACGACATTGCTGAGCCGCGCTTACCTAAGGAAGTCGGTTGGTTCCTGCCGGCCGATCCTGAGACTCCGAAGCGGTCACAGTCTGGTTACATGCCGATCTCCATTACGCAGGAGGTTCTTGTCGATTCCCGGGGGAATATTTTCACCTCTGGTGCCGCTGGTATGTACGTATTGCGCAATAGCGGTGCCTTGGCGGATCGTTGGTAGACGCTACTTTGATGACTCGCAGGTGATGTATGTATTACATAGTTGAAACCGAAAAATCTTTTGAACAGGCTGCGACGGATCTGGATGCAGCGGTGAAGGCGCATGGGTTTGGCGTGTTGCACGTCCACGATCTGGGCGGCACGCTGCGCAGCAAGGGAATAGAGTTTGAAGAGCAGTGCAAGGTGTTCGAGGTCTGCAATCCTGGGCAGGCGGCGAAAGTTTTGTCCACAGACATGCGTTTGAATATGGCACTACCTTGCCGGATATCCGTCTTTACGGACAAAGGAAAAACTCAGATCGGGCTGATAAAGCCAGCACAGATGCTGTCATCACTTTCTGATGAGCCTGCGTTGGTCCAGGTCGCCGAAGAAGTCGAAGCCAAGACCATTCAGATGGTGGATGACGCTGCTATCTAGGGCATACGCTTCTTGTCATGAGGCCGCATTTTCAAACCGTACTCGATGAGCTGCGTTCCTGTCTCATGGATGGGAGACTGAGCCAATGCTTGGTCTTGAAGCCTACTCGGATCGAGACCTGGCGCGGCTGACTGCCGAGGGTCTCAGTGGTGCTTCTTAATGAACTTACCCAGCATGGCAAACTCTTTTGCGCGCCCACTACCCTGACGCCAGGCTAAGCCGATATTGCGGTAGCTACTGTCCGGCATAGCGTGTAGCCGCACTGCGGTATTGCGCAGCAGAGAAGAATCGCGAGACATTTCAGGCAGGAAAGTGATGCCGAGGTCCGCATCGACCATCTCAACCAGGGTCAAAAGACTGCTTGCTGCAAAGCGTTGCACCTTCTGAGTGTTGCGGATCTTGCAAGCGGCGAGGGCGTGATCGCGCAGGCAGTGCCCGTCTTCGAGCAGCAGAATACTGTCAGCGTCCAGACGATTGAAACGGTAATTCTCCGGATCCACTCGTTTGGTGCCTTTGCGACAAGCGAGGCGGAAAGGGTCTTTGAACAAGGTAGTCTGTTCGACGCCACGCATATCCCACGGTAAAGCGAGCATCAATAAATCCAGTTCGCCCGCCATCAAGCGTTGATAAATACGATCGGTCTGGTCCTCGATGAGGAGCAGTCGCAGCTCCGGAAACTGGCGCCGCATTTTCGGCAGCATTTTCGGCAACAAGAACGGGGCGATAGTTGGAATGACGCCCAGTCGCAATTCACCGCACAACGGCCGGCGTCCGCCGCTCGCTGTTTCCACGAGGTCCTGCATATCGCGCAGAACAAGGCGCGCCATGGTTGCCACTTGTTGGCCGGTGGCCGTGATTGTGACCTGACGATTGGTGCGGTCCACGAGTTGCGCGCCCAGCGTACTTTCGAGCTCCTTGATGGCGTTGCTGAAAGCCGATTGCGATACATGCGACGCGCTTGCCGCGCGGCCGAAATGCTCAGCCTCAACCAGGGCAACGAAGTAGCGTAATTGTTTTGTGCTGGGTAGCTGCATAATCGAAAAAATAGATCAATATAATCGAATTAAACCATTTTACGTATCACTTATCGAGCTTTACTATCTGCTCATTGAATGACATTGCACACTTAATGGAGAAACACATGAGCAACACTTTGGAAGGGCAGCGTGTACCAGACGTTACATTCAGGACGCGTAAGGAACATGAATGGGTAGAGCTGTCGAGCGCAGACGTATTCGCTGGCAAGTCAGTCGTTGTTTTCTCGCTGCCGGGCGCGTTTACACCCACCTGTTCGTCGTCACACGTACCGCGCTTCAATCAACTACAGCCGCTCTTCGCAGAGCATGGTATCGATGAGGTTGTTTGCGTATCCGTTAACGACGCGTTCGTCATGAACGAATGGAAGCAAAGCCAGCATGCAGATCGCGTGACTTTCCTGCCTGATGGCAACGGTGACTTTACCGACGGTATGGGACAGCTGGTCGACAAGCAGGACCTCGGATTCGGCAAGCGCTCCTGGCGTTACTCAATGTTAGTCCGCGACGGTGTGGTCGAGAAGATGTTCGTAGAGTCTGACGAACCAGGTGATCCGTTCTCAGTATCCGATGCCGACACGATGTTGACCTACCTCGATCCGAATGCTGCTCGACCAAGTGATGTCGCTGTTTTCTCTCGTCCCGGCTGTGCATTCTGTGCCAAAGCGAAGGGACTGCTTCGCGACGCCGGTATGGAATTCGAAGAACTCGTACTCAATCGAGACTACACCGACCAGACACTGCGTGCAGTGGCGAACGCAACCAGCTACCCGCAGGTCTTCGTAGACGGTGCCTTGATCGGTGGTGCAGATGAACTCGAGCAGTGGCTACAAACTCGAGTAAGTGCCGCAGCATAGCTCGGACTGTGATCAAACCCACCGGCGCGAAATTGCGCCGGTGGGCCTCCGGGCACATACTGTGCGGCCAATTTGTTTAGGCGAGCGGAGTACCGACAGAAATGCAGTTATCAGACCAGGCATTGCTAAGAACACAGGCTTACATTGATGGACAATGGGTCGATGCTGATAGCGGCGAGACACTCGCTGTTACGAATCCCGCGACCGGCGCGACAATTGCAGAGGTCGCGAAGTGCGGAACCGCCGAGACGCGGCGAGCTATCGAAGCGGCAAGCCGAGCTCTGGTTACCTGGCGGCAAAAGACCGTCAAAGAACGCGCCGCTATATTAAGAAAATGGTTCGATTTGGTTGTCGAGCATCAAGATGACCTCGCACAGATAATGACTGCCGAGCAGGGCAAGCCATTAGCTGAGGCAAAAGGTGAAGTTGTCTACGGTGCGAACTACATCGAGTGGTTTGCAGAAGAAGCGAAACGGGTCTATGGCAATACCATCGCCCCGCCGTCAAACGACAAACGCATTGTCGTGATCAAACAACCGATAGGCGTCGTTGCCTGTATCACTCCGTGGAATCTACCGAGTGCGATGCTGACGCGTAAGATCGCGCCCGCTCTTGCGGCCGGCTGTACGGTTGTTTGCAAGCCGGCAAACGCAACGCCGTTCTCGGCGTTCGCAGTGGTGGAATTACTCGAACGTGCCGGCGTGCCAGCCGGTGTGGTCAATATCGTTGCGGGAAATACTCGCGAGATCGGCGCCGAGATGACCAGCAGTCCGACGGTACGAAAACTATCGTTCACAGGATCGACCGCCGTCGGCAAATTATTGATGCAACAGTGTGCATCGACGGTTAAACGCACATCGATGGAGCTGGGCGGCAACGCTCCGTTCATCGTTTTTGATGATGCCGATATCGACCAGGCGATCGAAGGTGCGATGGCGTGCAAGTACCGCAATGCCGGCCAAACCTGTGTTTCGGCGAATCGCATTCTCGTCCAGGAAAGTGTGCACGACGAATTTACGAAGAAGCTGGCTGCGGCATCTGCTGATTTGAAGATGGGCGAGGGCACCGAAGCGGGCGTGCTGATCGGTCCGCTAATCGACGAAGGTGCTGCCAACGACGTTATTGATATCGTCAACGACGCTGTCGCGAAAGGCGCTCAGATTGTCGTAGGTGGTGGTCGATCCGATCTTGGTGCGTGTTTCGTTGAGCCGACGGTGCTCACGGGCGTTACCGACGATATGCGAATGTTCCGCGAAGAAATCTTTGGCCCGATCGCACCCATCTATAAGTTCAAGACGGAAGAAGAAGCGATCGCATTGGCCAACGACACCGAATTCGGACTGGCCAGCTACATTTACGCTAGAGACATAGGGCGAATCTGGCGCGTTTCGGAAGGCCTCGAGTACGGCATCGTTGGTGTTAACGCTGGCTTGATTTCGAATGAGATGGCGCCGTTCGGCGGGGTTAAGGAATCCGGTCAAGGTCGCGAAGGCTCTCTGTACGGTCTCGATGATTACCTCGAGATTAAAGCCATTACGATCGGCGGTATCGACAGATAACGCCAGTCCGGATCGGCCCGGCATACAGGTCCGATTCTGGCCAGTTCTTGCCTAGGGCCGGCGTATACTGGTCGCATGCAACAACACGACATATACGAACGAGCTCGACTGTCACGTGATTCACGTTTTGACGGCCAGTTCTTCGTTGGCGTTAAAACGACGGGTATTTACTGTCGGCCTATTTGCCCGGCCAACGCACCGAAGAAAGAAAACGTTTCCTTTTATCCGAGCGCGGCAGCAGCCTGCGAGGCAGGATATCGGCCGTGTCTGCGCTGTCGTCCGGAGTGCGCACCCGGCACGCCGGCCTGGAGCGGAACGTCGACAACGGTGCGCCGCGGGTTGCGACTCATCGCCGAAGGTGCGTTGGACGATGGCTCAATCGAGAAGCTGGCGGCCCGACTTGGAGTCACGAGCCGCCACCTGCGGCGACTGTTCACCCAGCATCTCGGCGCGTCTCCTCTGGCGATAGCGCATACGCAACGTTTGCATTTCGCGAAGCGGCTCATCGATCAAACTGACTTGTCCATGAGCGATATTTCCAGCGCAGCCGGTTACGGCAGTGTGCGGCGCTTCAACGATGCGTTTCGCAACACCTACAAGCGCGCACCGCGCGAATTACGCGGTCGGCGACGCAATAAGGTAGAGATGGCCGAAGTGCTTACCGTGCGCCTGCCGTGGCGAAGCCCGTACGACTGGAATGGCATAGCGAGCTTCCTCGAAGGTCGGGCGACGCCCGGCGTTGAACTGGTCACAGACGGGCGTTACCTGCGAACAATTTCCCTCAATGGCGAAGTCGGGGTGATTGAGTGCTGCGCGGACGTCGCTGATGACTGTGTCCGGTTGAATCTGCACGGTGTTTCGACTCAGGGATTGTTCTTGTTGGTGCAGAAGGTGCGCGAAATCTTCGACCTGGATGCACCAATGGCCGACATTGCTGACGTATTGGGTGCTGACCCGAAACTCGCGGGCTTATTGCGCGTCTCGCCGGGCATTCGTGTGCCGGGCGCCTGGGATGGATTCGAATTGACGGTACGCGCGATTCTGGGACAACAAATATCGGTGAAAGCGGCGACGACAATGGCCGGGCGAATCGCCAAGCGCTACGGTGAGCCCGTGTCGATGCCGGATACCGTAAGTAATCTGTCTGGCGACGCAAAGCTCGATCGCCTGTTTCCAACGCCAGAGAAACTCGCTCGCGCTCGCTTCAACGATATCGGTCTGGTCACCAGCCGAGCCGAGACCATTCGACGAGTTGCACGCGCCGTTTGCGACGGCAGTGTCGTTTTTGACAATGATCAGGATCCAGCGGAATTCCGAGCGTCACTTACTGCAATCAAAGGTATCGGCGACTGGACTGCTCAGTACGTCGCGATGCGCGCGCTCAAGTACCCGGATGCATTTCCCGCAGCAGACCTCGGGCTTCTCAAGGCAGTTGCAGAAAGTGGCCCTGCAGGGATTAAGAAATTACGCGCACGCGCCGAAGCGTGGCGGCCATGGCGTTCTTATGCCGCTCTATTGTTATGGGGTTCGCTATCGAACTCTGGAGGTTGAAAGATGTACTACTGTTACTTATCAACACCGATTGGTGATCTGTTACTCGCAGGCGACCAGGATGCATTGAGTCTTGTCGGCTTCCCGCAGGGCTCGATGCGGCACGACCCGGAGCCTGAATGGATCTATAACGAGCAGCCTTTCGCGAACGCGAGAAAACAACTCACGGAATATTTTGCCGGGGAGCGTAAAGACTTTGATCTGCCCCTTAGCCTGCACGGAACCGAATTTCAGTTGCGCGTATTGGAGGAGCTCAAAACTATCCCGTATGGCGAGACTACTTCGTACGGCGATATAGCCAAACGAATTGGTCGTCCAAAAGCGGTGCGTGCGGTCGGTGCAGCGAACGGACGCAATCCAATTCCGATAATCGTGCCGTGCCACCGGGTTATCGGCAGTAGCGGTCACCTGACGGGTTTCGGTGGCGGATTGGATACGAAAACAGCGTTGTTGCGCCTGGAAGCGGAGAACAGCGGACTCCTACAGTAGCTTGTCCTGCAGAGCGCGCACGGCAGCGCTAGGTTGCGCGTCATCAAGTAGCCGATCATCCGATTGCAGAGTTGTCAGGCGCGACTCTATCGGTAGAACTCCGGCCCAGATCGGAATGTCGTAGTCCTCGTCCTCATCATCGGGCATGCCACTCGAAATCTTCGCGGATGCAGATTCGATTGGCAGAGAGATAACGCCGGTCATCTTGATCTCGCGCTGCAATGAATCGCGCAGCTCATCCCAACGACCGGGCATCGTGTTCTCACTAATGACGCGCATCGCATGCAGTTTCTCGACATCGCCATCGACCAATGTCGGAGTGCCAAAAACCGTAGCGGAGCGGTAATTCATCGATGAGTTAAATGCAGAGCGGGCGAAGACGATGCCATCTAACAATGTGACGTTGACGCACGCTTGCTCGGTTTGTTCGAGCAAGCGAATAACACGAGCTTTGCGTGCGCCGTGAAGGTAGATAGTTTCACCTTCGCGGCCGTAAATCATAGGCACGACTATCGGCGCGCCGTCCTGAACGAACCCCACGGCCGCAACCAGTCCGGCATCAAGTACCGTATGCACGGCGCTGGTGTCGTAGTCTGCTTTCTCGCGTAGCTGGCGAACTTTGTTTTTCTTGTCGACGGAGTAACTGCCAGTCATTGCGATACCCTATTTGAAAACGAGCGGCGCGAGGACAGTCGCCGCGAGGGAGACAACAACAACGCCGATGAGGTTCAATACAACGCCCGCGCGTATCATCTTTGGAATCGTCAGCATTCCGGAACCGAAGACAATTGCATTGGGCGGAGTAGCGACCGGCAACATGAAAGCGCAGCTGGCGGCCAACGTGACCGGCACCGCCAGCACAATCGGGTCGATGCTTGCAGCAACTGCAACCGCGCCGACGATCGGCAGAAAGGTCGCTGTTGTTGCGGTATTGCTGGTGAATTCAGTGAGCAACATAATCATCGACGCGGCGATGATTACGAGTCCAATCAAAGGCAACGCCGTAAGGCTTTGCAGACTGTTGCCGATCCATTCCGCCAAGCCCGACCGACTCACCGCGCTGGCGAGCGTGAGTCCGCCACCGAACAAGAGCAGCACATTCCACGGCAGTCGTTCGACGTATTGCCAGCGAATCAGCAAAGGGTCTGTCTTGTCACCACTTGGAATCAGGAACAGCGCGATCGCACCAGCCATTGCGATTCCGGAGTCATCTAACGCAGACAAGCCAGGCAACAAAGAGAACACAGGCCGGCCCACCCAGGCGATTACGAGTATCGCAAACACGATGGCGACTCGAATTTCGGGGACGGTCATCCGACCGAGTTCATCGCGCATTTGCCTCAGCGCCGCTTTGCCATCGCCGGAGGTTTCGAAGTCGACGGTGAATGCCCAGCGTGTGAGTGCAAGCCAGGCGAGCGGCAGCATCACAATCGCGAGTGGCACGCCGATCATCATCCAGCGAGCAAAGTCGATCTCGGTGCCGTAGGTTTCGAGCATGAATCCGGCGAGCATCGCGTTCGGCAGAGTGCCTACCAATGTCGCCATGCCACCAATCGTCGCGCCGTAGGCAACTCCCAGCAGCAGCGCGTACTGGAAGTCATCACGCGCTTTGTCGTCCAGCGAGTGCACCGACTTGTGAATGACGGAAATTATTGAAACGGCGATAGGCAGCAACATCATGGTCGTCGATGTAT
>CAYWYT010000072.1:0-10164 GCA_964462665.1 uncultured Woeseiaceae bacterium
ACACTTCCCTGTATCTCTCCTGACCCGGTTTCGATCTCGACTGCTTCTGCTGCTGACATTCCTGCGTCTCTCAGTGTGAAGCGGCGCAGTTTAGCGCACCGGACCTGTGAAATGATTGCTTGACCAGTTATGCGCATTTTGATATTTATATGCACATATTTATGCGGACAATAAATCGAAGTCAGCCATGCCAAATTCAAGCCAGGACCAAGCTCAACGCCGAGCAATGCTGCGTGAACTGCTAATACACGGGCCTGCCAGCACGCAGAAGACGCTCGTGGATGCCTTGGGAGCACAGGGTTTGCAGGCCACTCAGTCGAGCGTCAGCCGGGACCTGCGGGAGTTGCGTGCGATCAAGACCAACGGCGGTTACGAGCTCCCGAATGCCAATGACAACGCGGACGAGATTGTCGCGGTCGGTGAGTTCTTGCGCAAAATAACGCCGGCCGGCCCGAATCTGACCGTCATCAAGACTGCCATCGGTGCGGCGCAACGTGTTGCTCTGGCACTGGACCGCAGCGACTGGCCGGAAGTTGTCGGCAACATCGGCGGTGATGACACCGTATTCGTGGCGACCGACTCTGCCGCTTCACAAAAAATTCTTATTTCAAAAATCGAACGTGCGCGCTAATGACTAATGAAACCTCCCCTATCATCCTTGCATTCTCCGGCGGCCTGGACACCTCCTTCTGTGTTCCCTGGCTCAAGGAAACCTACGGGCGCGACATCGTCACTGCCACCATCGATACCGGCGGCATTGACGCAGAAGCTGCAACCGCATTGCAGGAACGCGCACTGGCATTGGGCGCAATCGAGCATGTCATCGTTGATTGCAAACAGGACTTCTTCGATACCGTCATTCGCTATCTGATCGCCGGCAATGTTTTGCGTGGACAGGCTTATCCGCTCTGCGTTGGTGCCGAGCGTGGCCTGCAGGCAGAACGTCTGGCCAAGCTCGCGGCACAGAGAGGCGCAACGACGGTGGCGCACGGCTGCACCGCTGCGGGTAACGATCAGGTTCGTTTTGAGGTGGCACTGCGAACCTTGAGTCCGGGTCTTGAAGTTCTCGCTCCGGTTCGCGACAACAACTGGGTTCGCGAAGAACAGTTGAAGTATCTCGAGCAGCACGATCTGCCTTTGCCCGCTCAGGGATCTGATTATTCGACCAATCGCGGTCTATGGGGAATCACTATTGGTGGTCAGGAAACGCTGACCTCCGAGAACACTATTCCTGAAAGTGCATGGGTATTGTCCTCCGGCGCGTTCGACGATCCGCAAGTCGCTTCCAGCCATTCGCTTGAATTTGAAAACGGCGTTCCGGTAGCGCTCGATGGCGAGAATTTGTCGCCGGTTGAACTGATTGAGAAACTCGAAACGCTCGCCGGCAGCTACGGCATCGGCCGCGGCATACATCTGGGCGACACTGTTTTGGGAACGAAGGGGCGCGTCGCATTCGAAGCGCCTGCAGCGATTACATTGATCACTGCGCATCGGGAACTCGAGAAACTCGTACTGAGCGCACAACAGGCGCGTGTCAAAGACACCCTGGCATCGGTTTACGGTGACCTTGTCCACGAGGGCAAGCAACTCGACCTCGTGTGCGCGGACATTGAAGCGTTTCTCGCCTCGTCACAGCAACGTGTTAGCGGTACGGTCAAATTCTCAGTCAAACCCGGCAACTTGTTTATTGACGGAGTGACTTCCGACTACTCCTTGCTGGCAGCAACCAAAGGCGTCTACGGCGAGTCTGCCGGAGAATGGTCGGCCGCTGATGCGCTCGGACACGCGCGTATTCTGTCTCTATCGGGCTCACTGCAAACCCGTGCAGGTCAGTCATGAAAAGCATCCTGGTCGACAAGATCGCATCCGTTGCGCAGCACAGTGAACTGGGACATGAGTTGCGCCTGTCCGCGGACATTCCCTGCGAAGAGGGTGTGCTCATCGCAGTACGTGTGCTGAACAACAAGACACGTTACAACCAACTCGAGCTTACGTCGGGCCGCATGGCAACCGTCAATCAGGGTGATGTCGTTGTTGGCGCACTCGGGCATCGCAAGGCGTTACGCGGCTACTCCGGACATTTACCGACCGACCTTGAGCCGGGCGACACGATTCAATTACTGAATATCGGTGGAGTACTCGGAGTTTGTGATTCGGCCAATCCGGATGTTGGACCTGCCTTCGACTGCGAAGTGCTCGGAACCGTGCTGCACTTTCCGTACCTTGGCGAGCGTATCGGTGTGCCGGCCCGCGCCGGCTCCAGCTCTCTCGATTTCGACATCGTTCTAAACACAAAAAATGTCCCGGTAGTCGCGATGGCCGGCACCTGTATGGACTCCGGCAAGACAGCCGCATCCTGCGCGATCGTTGGTCGCTTGCGGCATCTCGGCCTGCGCGTCTCGGCATGTAAGGCCACCGGTGTTTCGCTGCGTCGCGACATTTTGGCGATGGAGGACGCGGGTGCCAGCGAAACAATGATTTTTTCCGATCTCGGCATCGTGACTACGACCGCCGAGAATGGTCCGGCACTAACCAAGTCCTTACTCAACAGCCTGGCATCCAACAAACCGGACGTTATCGTGTTGGAGTTGGGCGACGGACTCATCGGTTCCTACGGTGTTGAGGCGATCCTAAGTGATGCATCGATTCGTGACGCGATGACAGCAGTCGTTCTTTGCGCAAACGACCCGGTCTCGGCCTGGGGTGGAGCACGCATTCTTCGCGAACAATTTGGCATAGAGCCGGCGGTCGTTACTGGCCCGGCAACGGACAACGCTGTCGGCGTCGATCAAATTGTCGAGCGCATGTCGCTGTCCGCGATAAATGCCTTAAGCAACGGTGTCGCTCTCGGTGATCATGTCGCCGCAATACTGAACAAGCAGGAAGCCGCATGAAATACTCGATTCAAGCGGTCGTTCTCGGCGCAACCGGCTATGTCGGCGGCGAACTGCTGCGTCTGATCGCGGCACACCCGAATTTACAATTGGCTGCCGCCGTTTCTGAAAGTCGCAGCGGTCAACTGATCGCAGATACGTTTCCGCATCTGACAGGTGTTTATGCGGACACTCGCTTCAGTAGTCATGACGAATGGCTGGCGAAAATTGCAGATGGCAGCAAGCTGGCTTTGTTTTCAGCCGCGCCGCATGGAGCCTCAGCGGCGCTTATCGCCAAAGTACTCAAGACGACAAAAGCCAAGAACCTGCAGATTCATGTTGTCGATTCGTCTGCGGACTTTCGTTATTCAAATCAAGCCGACTATGAGGCCGTTTACGGCGGTGAACACGGCGCACCTGAATTATTGAGCCAGTTCTATTCCGCTGTTCCAGAACACGCCGGCAACATTGAAGCGGCGCACGTCGGTCATCCCGGTTGTTTCGCAACCGCTGTGTTACTCGCGATCGTGCCGCTGCTCAAATCCGGATTTACAGAAGCGGAAGTATTTGTCGCTGCGACAACCGGCAGTACCGGTTCCGGTCGTAGCCCGCAGGCAGGAACACATCATCCCGAACGGCATAGCAATACCTATGCCTATAAACCGCTCTCGCATCGCCACGCGCCGGAGATTTCGAGACTCTGCGAAGCTGCCAGTGGTCGCGCCAGCAAGGTCAATTTTGTGCCGCACTCGGGTCCGTTCGCCCGCGGCATCTACGCAACCGTACAGGCGAAACTCATCGAAGATGTTTCTGCTCAGCAGGTACACGACGTATTCGCATCAGCGTACGCCGATTCACCTTTTGTCCAGCTCGTCGATGGCACGCCACGGCTGAAGAACGTGGTCGCGAGTAACTATTGTCATATTGGCGTAGCGGTTGAAGACGGCACCGTCGTCGTCATGAGCGCGCTCGACAATATCGTCAAAGGCGCAGCCGGCGGTGCTGTGCAATGGATGAATCGACTCTGGAAGCTGCCGGAAACAAGCGGTCTGCTAACTGCCGCACCCGGGTGGATATGATGCTCGCCGCATCCGATGCACGCAGTCGCGAGGCGGCAACTACCCTACCCGTTTACGGACAGTTACCGTTCGTGCCGCAAAGCGCCACAGGTTGCGAAATTCTGACCAACGACAATCGCCGCATCCTGGATCTATACGGTGGCCATGCGGTTGCAGCACTCGGCTACGGTCACCCACATCTCGAACGCGCCATCTGCGAACAAAGTAAGACCTTACTATTTCAAAGCAATGCGGTTGCCCTCGACATTCGCGCCAGTGCGGCGGAGAAACTAATCGCTGTCTCACCCGAGAACCTGCGCCGAGTCTTTTTTGTCAATTCCGGTGCCGAGGCGAATGAAAATGCATTGCGTATGGCTTGTGTTGCCACTGGCCGTTGCAAGGTTCTCGCTATCACGCACGGTTTCCACGGACGGACTGCTGCTGCCGCAGCGGTTACCTGGAATGCCGACAAATGGTATGGCTTTGCGAACAAACCCTTCGACGTCGACTTCATCGAACGTGACGATTGCGCAGCAGCGATCGAGAAAATCGGCGATGACATTGCTGCAGTGATCGTTGAGCCCGTGCAAGGCGTCGCTGGGGCATACGATTTGAGCGCAGAGTTCCTCACTACTTTGCGTGAGCAAACGACCAAATACGGCGCGATGTTGATCGCCGATGAGGTTCAGTCTGGCATTGGGCGTTGCGGCCACTTCTTCGCGGTCCAGGCATACGGTATCGAGCCCGACATTATCAGCAGCGCGAAAGCGCTTGGCGGCGGAATTCCTTGTGGCGCGGTTTTGTGTACGGAAGAACTGGCGGCGAAGTTCGGACCGGGCGACCTCGGCACAACCTTCGGAGGCGGGCCAATTGCAGCGGCAGCGATCGTCGCCGTGTTGGAGACGATCGAGAACGAGGATTTGCTCGCGAACGTGCGCGCACGTGAAACGCAGATCCGACGCTCATGCATTGCCGGCCCCGTTAGCAAAGTCCAGGGCATGGGCTTGCTGCTCGGCCTGGTGTGTGACCGACCCGCGTTGGCAGTACGGCATGCATTGCTTGAACAGGACATTTTGACCGGCACCAGTGCTGACCCGAAGGTATTACGCATCCTCGCGCCGCTGGTCATTACAGAAGAACATGTAAACCGCCTTGCGAAAGCTCTGGCGGCAATTTCGAATTAGATAAATAGAATAAGAGAGAACGATCAATGAAAGCTTTTAATGATTTAGCCGACTTTTCAAATGACGAAATCAAGGCATTGCTTGAGCTCGCTACGCGGCTGGACAAACACCCTGAGCCAACCGCACTGCGCGGAAAAGTGCTGTCACTGTTGTTTCTGAGTCCGTCACTGCGAACGCTGGCGTCTTTTCAGGCGGCCATGATTCGACTCGGCGGCGGCTCTTTCGTTATTTCGCCAGACATGTCGATTCATGGTCTCGAAACTCGACCCGGCATCGTCATGGACGGCGCCGCAGCAGAACATATTCGCGAGGCGGTACCGGTCATTGCCTCTTATGGCGACGCGATCGGAATTCGTGCATTTGCGGAGGGCAAAGATCTTGCGACGGATCTGGCAGAAACTGAATTCACGGCGCTGACAGACCTCATCGATACGCCATACATTAATATGGAATCGGCGATGAATCACCCTTGCCAGAATCTGGCTGACTGGAAGACGCTGGATGATCTCGGCGTACCCGCAAACGGCGGCAAGTTCGTATTGAGCTGGGCCTACCACCCGAAAGCTCTGCCGTTGGCCGTGCCGTCGTCAACTCTGTATATGGCCGCAAAGCGTGGCATGGACGTTACCGTACTTCGCCCCGAGGGCTTCGCCTTGCCGGAGTCTATTATGGATAAGGCACGGAGTGCTGCGGAGGTGAGTGGTGGGACTGTGCAGGAATCAGAGGATCGAGTCGAGGCTATGGAAGGCGCGCAAATCATCTATGCGAAGTCCTGGTCGTCCACGCAGGCGTACGGCGATAAGAAGGCAGACCTCGACCTCCGCCATGACCTTGAACACTGGCGTGTCGATGAGCCCTGGTTCGAAAATGCCGCAGATGACTGCCGCTTTATGCATTGCTTACCGGTACGTCGGGGCGTGGTGGTCAGCGAACCTGTTCTTGATGGTCCACGCAGCGTCGTTATTCAGGAAGCACGCAACCGCATGCTGGCACAGATGGCGGTTCTGCATCAGATGCTCGGGAGCGGCTCATGACGACCAACAAGGATCGTGCGATCGTCGTGTCGGCGCTAAAGCACGCTGCTCCTTACATACGATTGTTCAAGGGCAAGGTGTTTGTATTAAAAGTAGGCGGCGAAGTCTTCGCCGATCCTGTGCAGACGAATGCGTTGATGGAGCAGGTAGGCATTCTGCATCAGGTCGGCATTCGTGTCGTTTTGATTCACGGCGGCGGCCCACAGTCGACAAAACTGGCGACGGCTCTTGGTCTCGACACCACCTTTATCGATGGACGTCGCGTTACCGACGGCGACTCACTTGATGTGGCGACAATGGTCCTAAACGGCCAGATCAATACTCGAATTCTCGCGACCTGCCGTGACCTGCAAATCCCGGCAGTAGGTATCAGTGGTCTCGACGCCGGACTCATTCGGGCGCATCGTCGACCGCCGGTAGAGCGCGAGGGTGAAGCACCCGTGGACTATGGTTTCGTCGGTGATATCGATTCTGTTGATGCCGACATCATCAGCAAACAGCTCGATAATGGATTTATGCCGGTCGTTAGTCCGCTGTCATGTGACGAGTCAGGGACCATTCTGAATATTAATGCGGATACTGTCGCTGCAGCGATCGCGGCGGAACTGAATGCCGAGAAACTAATTCTCGCTACGGGTGCGGCGGGCATTCTCGAAGACGTCAACGATCCACTCTCATTGATCAGCTATATCGACCGCGCTGCTCTTGAGAAGTTAAAGGCTAGCGGGAAAATCGCCGATGGCATGTTGCCGAAAGCTGCGGCTATCGACGCCGCCATCGCGAACGGGGTCGGTCGCGTACATATCATTTCCTACAAGCTACCTGACAGTCTGTTACTCGAAGTATTTACTAACGAAGGTACGGGCACGCTGGTGGTCGATGACATTGCTGCTCTGACCACGGCTGAACAGGGCGGCGACAAATGAGCAGGCTGTGGGACAAGGGCTTGCCACTGGACGAACGCGTCCTTCGCTACACCGCAGGAGAAGACCACCTGCTTGATGCTCGCCTGGTGCAATACGACGTACGCGCCTCAACAGCACATGCGCAAATGCTGGCAGAGACCGGACTGATCAGCGCAGATGACAGCGCGGCGATCTGTGCAGGACTGGCTGAACTCGCCATTGAATTCGCGAACGGTCAATGGCAGATCACGCTTGCCGATGAAGATGTCCATACCGCTCTGGAAACACGATTGAGCAACAGCATTGGGGAGGCCGGCGGCCGCCTGCACCTCGGTCGCTCGAGAAATGACCAGGTACTCACAGCATTGCGATTGTATTTGCGCGACGCCGCAGTTGATGTGGCGGAGCGCGTCGAGAATCTGCGTACAGCGGTCGCTAAGGTAAGCGAACGGCAGGGCGACATAGCGCTGCCGGGTTACACACACATGCAACATGCGATGCCCTCCTCCGTTGCGCTTTGGTGCGGTGGCTTCGACGAAGCACTTGCCGACGCCGTGGCCGGCCTGCAGGCCGTGCTGCGACGGGTCAACAAGAACCCGCTTGGAAGCGCTGCAGGTTACGGTACGCCGGGACTGCCCATCGACCGTGCCGCTACGACAGCAAAACTGGAATTCGATGTCATTCAGGAACCGGTTACCGCCGCACAACTATCACGCGGCAAGGCTGAGTCTGCGTTGCTGTTTGAATTGACGTTACTTACACAGGATATCGGCCGTATGGCCTCCGACTTGCTGCTTTTCTATACGCAGGAATTTGCCTTCATATCGCTCGCGTCTGACGCGACGACGGGTTCTTCGATAATGCCGCAGAAGCGCAATCCGGACGTGCTCGAATTAATTCGAGCGTCGTCAGCAACGCTGCAGGCCTGCCTCGACGAGTCACTGCAGATCACCAACAAGCTGCCATCCGGCTACCAGCGCGACCTGCAAAGACTCAAAGCACCATTGTTTCGCGGCATCGACCTCGCCGTTGAAAGCGTCGACATAATGGCCCACATCCTCGACGGCATGACTTTTATTGCCAAGAACATCACACTTGATCCTGGCATCCATGCCGCCGAAGAAGCGAACCGACTGGTACGCGACGAAGGCATACCGTTTCGTGAAGCTTACAAGCGTATCGCTGAACGCTTCGCCGAGTAGACCCGAGACCCGCTTAGTCGATCGAGCACCACAATACGGTTTCCTTCGATAGGTCTTGTCGGCGCGAATGCGAACATCTCGCGTGAGTGCGGCTACCGCCCTGACTCTTACCCGGTCCACCGCCGGACGGTGGACCTGAAGGACCACCACTGCCGGCATCGGTGCTTTTGTCGGCACTTGATTCAAATCGCGGTACAAGAATGCCGACGACTTTGAATCGTTCATCGCCAATGGCGTACGTCTGGGTCGACGTTCGGCCGCCGGGTGTCGTTACAACTACACGGTAGTTACCGGTAGGCAAGGCACCCTTTAGCTCCGCAGTAATAGCGATCGTGACGCTGTCAAAATTCGAATCCGGAGATCGGGCGCCGTGTATCGTATAGGTTCCATTGAAGAGATAGAGACTTGCGGCAATCGATGCACTGCGCAGCATGGATTTTGGAAAGAACAGTTGATTCAGGAAGGAATTCACATAGCGCTGAGTATCTTGCTCCGAGTGACCACAACGTGAGCAGCGGCCTTCGCCGGTATCGAGAATTTGCGCATTCGCAATTGGGGTTTGGGCGGAAGCAATTAGCAGGACCGCGGCGACGGTTGCCAACCGTAACGCCCTCATTTGACCCAGTCCTCGCCGAAGGCTTGCATGGAATACTGATTAATTTCCTCAATGTAGGCAGCGCGCTGCGCTAGTACTTCGGATTCGATATCGGGATCAAGGTCAAATACCGGCCAACTATCAGCATCGGGTAGATTCAATTCGCGCGCGATCATTACTAACGCCTCGCGCTTGATGTCGGCGGCTCGTATGCTGTCGGGATCGTCCAGCGAATAACTGCAACAGCCATTGATGGCCTCAAAAAGCGGGCCGGGCTTTTGCGAATAGGACGCCGCACTCAGCATCAACATGACGTAAGTTTCTTCGTTTTCCTGATAGTGCATTGCGAGCCAGTAGGCTGCTTCGGCAGAACGTTCGTTGTTGATCTTGTCGATGAGCTCGCCTTCGCTAAGCCCACGCATCAACTCAATAGCTTGCGGATCGAGGTAAAAACGCAGATCGGGAACGTGCGCCATGTAGTCATCGCTGTCGTCACCCTCGGCCAAAAATCGACTGAGCGTCGCCTGCGCCGCCTCTCGATCAATTTCCATGCCGGCGAACTTCGTATAGTCCGGTGCAACAACAAACTCACATAGTTCAACGTCGCTCATACCAGGGAAGATCGCCTTCAGGTCCTCCCAATCTCGAGACCGGTCCACTGCAGCACACGGGTCTTCAAGAACAGCGACTCGTTCTGGTTCGGCTGCATTTGCAATGGGCTCCGCGGGCGTCGCAGCCGGCGATTTTGGTTCGGCCTCAGAAGGCGGGTTCGGATAGCTGTACCAGGCAAGGAAGCCGACACAGAGAATGCTTATCAGCGCAGTAATTCTCATCATATTTCTCCGTTGATGGGTATTTTTTCCCATATTTAGTGTTTCTTAGCAAGAAAAATCCTTTTTCTTGCGCATCAACAGCAAGGCGATCTGCTCGTTGAGCCAAACATTTTGCCGCAGCACTGTGACAAGGTGAGCGTGTAAATTGCGGCTAAACCTCTATAATTGCGTAACTTCTGCAAGGGCTACCTCTAATGAAAGATCTATCGCGTGTTGCAGCAGCACTGCTGCTGTCGATGTTCCTGTTTGGCTGTGGCCAGACCGGCCCACTGTATGTTTCCGGCAACCCAAGCTCGGTCCAGGCGCCGACGGCTGACGGCAGTTCCGAAAACGAAGAAGAAGAGCAGGACGCCAAATCCTCTGAAAGCGAGTAAGTCCGGTTATGGCGAGCGCTGACCTGGTTCTTATCGACGGCTCGTCCTACCTGTACCGGGCGTACCACGCACTACCCAATCTCGCGAATTCACACGGCGAGCCGAC
>CAYWYT010000073.1:0-10148 GCA_964462665.1 uncultured Woeseiaceae bacterium
CGAAGCTATTGGTCGTGTGACAGTCCTCGCAGGTGTTGGTCGTCAATATGTGAGTGGGGTTTTTACCGGTCGCGTCGGTACCGTTGTGACAGGAGACACAATTTCCGACAACATTGGCATGATCGAAAACAGCAGGCGACCAGGCGGTGGAGCTGTGGCAATCGTCACACTGCTCGCCGGACACGATATGCGTAGGAGGTTTGCCAACAGCTTGAAAGCCATCGTGACAGGAGTTGCAGCTGCCGCTAACCGCAGTGTGATCTACGAAGGAGACGGCAGCCCAGGTGGAGGTGGTGTGGCAGTCGGCGCATTGAGCGGTTGACGCGATGTGATCGCTAGGTTTGGTCGAGGCCCTTACGATGCCACCCGGTGAGTGACACCCGGCACAAACGGGTTGTGTAGAGCCGAAGGTCGCACCGGAGTGGCAGGCTTCGCAATTGACGTTGACGTGCGAGCCGTCCAGCACAAAGCCCGTGCTGAAATGGTCAAACTCAGCATCGGCCGCTCCTGCGATTGGCACCAACCAGATTGTCAGAAGTATTAGTAACAGCAACTTTTTCATGGCAGTGCTTTCACTTCGCGAAACGAGCTGTCACTGTGACAACGGCCACAGTCTGGCCCGAACTCGCCATCGTGTACGTCGTCGGACAGGTGACAGTCGGCGCAGCGTTCGCCCGTTTTTCGCATTGATTTGATGGAGCTGCGGTGGCAGCTTTCGCAAGCGACATCGATGTGCGCACCGTGCAGCTCAAAGTTGGTTTGTACGTTGTGATCAAACAACCACAAGTCCCAGGCGACCGGGTTGTGACATGACTCGCAGTCGCTCTCAAAGACACCGTCGTGATTGTCGTCTTCGAGGTGGCAGTCCACGCAGCTACTGGATGTGTCCGCGAATCGTTGCGTCTCGTGACAATTCTCACAGTCAATATTTGCGTGTTCGCCCAGCAACGGAAATACCGTCAGGTCGTGATAGAAAAATGGTGCGTCGGTCCACTCGGTTTCGGTATGACAACTACTGCACTGCTCACCAAGCTGCCCTTCATGTGGATCATCTTCCTGATGACAGGACACACAATCGGTCCCGGGTGATGCCTCGAACACAGGCTCGGCATGACAATCATTACAGGCGACGGTCTGGTGGGAACCGTTCAGAGTGAAGTCGGTAGCGAGATCGTGATCGAAAGTTGTCGCGTCCCACGCTTCACTGCTGTGGCAAGAACCACAGTCGTCGCCGCGATGCGTTTCGTGGTTATCGTCTTCGAGGTGGCAACTGACACAAGCCATATCCATGACATCAGCAAAAGGATCTTCGCTGTGGCAGTCGGTGCAGGTCAAAGTTGCGTGCTTGAACTCCAGTGGAAAGTTGGTGTTGTTGTTGTGGTCGAAACTGGCGTCGTTCCAGGAACTGGGATTGTGGCAGTCTTCGCACTGCTCGCCGCTGCGCCCCTGATGTGAGTCGTCCTCGGCGTGACAGCCGTAACAAGTAGTTGGCGTATTCTGATGTGTCTGATCCGCGTGACAGTCGGTACAGCTATTCTCCAGGTGCTTGCCGAGCAGCGTGTAACCCGTTGCGTCGTGATCGAACGCGACCTCAAGCCAGTCGTTCGAGTTGTGACAGTCAGCGCAGGCATCGCCGAGAAAATTCTGATGCACGTCGTCTTCGAGGTGGCAGTCCACACAGATGTCAGGAGTATCGCGGCGCTTTGCATTCGGCGCATGACAGCCGCTGCAGTCAGCATCGCCGTGTTTGCCAAGCAGATCGAAATCCGTAAGCAGGTGATCGAAGTCTGTTTCGATCAAATTGACGATATCGGCTCTGCGCCCCTCATGCTCCGTATGACAGGAAGCACAGGACTCATCGGAGACTTCGTCTGACTTGCCGTGAAAACCCAGGCGGCCGTCAATGTCATTCGAGACGTCTTCATGGCAATCACGACATAGACGATCCTGGCCAGAGCGATTGAAAGTGATATGACAGGACGAACACTCAGATTCAAGATCGGCGTGACCACTTATGAGTTCGCCGGGCATAACCAGCGACTCAACAGATTGAGCGTTAGCGGTGGCACCTGTAAAACAACTAAGCATCGCTATCAGTCCCGCAAGTCCAAGAATCCGAAAGATCATCTAGTACATATGCACAGCCAGAACATGTAGCAAGGCTGAGATGACCATCATGAAGAACAACGGCATGTGCAAGACATGCCACAAAGAAAACAATCGCTCGTAAAGCGTAAATTGCGCGACGCGCCCGACAAGGCGAATAAAATTACGTGTGTAGGTGGACGTCGCTTCTTGCAGTTTGTCGACATTGGCCGCGACTGATTCTGAAACAGCAGCGCGTACGGCGATTTCCGTGCGCGCGGTACGGCGCAAAGAAAACCAGACAAAGTATTTGCGAACTGCCCAGGTCATGCTCGCGCCAGTGCTCAACGAACCGGTGACGCTGTCTCCTTGTGCTTCTTCAGACAGCGCCTGCAACTTTGCCGAATAGTCCGGAAGCAAAGACGCCATGCCTTGGCTTTCCTGCAGCGACCCTGCCAGCTGCAGGCGCAACTCCTCAAGGCTGGTTTTGTCCCCATAGAGGCCAACATGAATGCGAGCGTATATGTGTCGGCCGACGATGCCGCTGCCGGCAACCGCCAACATGCAGTACAAGGCAACACGGCTATTGAAGGATCCGAGCTGAAAGTTGCTGTGAAATAGAATCAGAATAGGACCGAGCATGCCAAAAATCATATGCAGCTTGAACCAGTGAGCGGTGCGACCAAGAAAACGCAATGCACGAATGCGTTTACGCAGGGGGTACAGAAGCAGCACTAACATCATCGATCCACCGACGATGCCCAGCCAGTAGCCAATGCCGTCGTCGGGGTTGATCAATGCGCGATCGCGCAACAACCAACCAATGCCAATCGCTATTAGCGTGAGCGAGTAGCCGTAAAAAGCGGGACTCTGACGAGTGCTTTTGTCACCAAAAATCCGACCGCGTACTTTGCTCTCTGGGTACACGTTGTCAAAGGTCGTGTCATTCATCGATGTTGCCAATTACCAAGTCTATTCGTTCCGAACTCGTGGGCGATACGGGCGCGCTCCATGCCTCGAGGCCAAGAGAGTTGTCCGTGGCATTGCCGCTACGAGAAATCTTCGCCGTGATGACGAGTTGTTCATAGTCGTTGAGTTTACTGCCCGGGACCATCACCTCTTTGTCGGTGAGTGCGAAGTCGAATGGCAAATCGGTGACGCTCCTACGCAGAGCGACAACCGGCATCCGATGCTCGCGAGATTCTTTGGCAAAGATAAACAGTGTGTCGCCTGGCAAGATCGCTGCCATCGCAGAAGGTGAGAGTGCGACGCGACCGCTTAAGGACGGGCCGCCGATTTCGCCATTAGCTGGTTGCGCCAGACTAGCACCGAGAAGTTCGGCCTCAAGATTGGCGTCGGTTTTTCCCAGAGCGCGGGCATGCTCGTATGCGTCGAGTGCTTCGGCATGACGGTCAATATGCAGGTAAGAGCGAGCGAGTAGAACCCAGCCGTCTCCGTCGTCGGGTTCGCCTTCAAGCCGCGCGGCGAGACCGTCAATCATACTGGCAACCGTGCCTAGCGAAGAATCCGCCGTCTTTGCAGCGGTGGCGTTAGTCGCAAGGTGTTGGCTAGCAGTGCTATTGTCAGAACTCAGGTCAGCACCCAGGAAAGCGTACAGGCCTACTGCCGACAAAGGAACGAAAGCGATCAGCAAGAGCTTTGGTGTCGCGAAAAGAGATTTTCCCGTTTGCAATGGCACAGCAACAAATCCGACTGCTACGATTAACATTGCGATGGCAAAAGCCCAAAACAAAAGGGACATGGGTACTCCGAATCTTGGAAAAAGTTGGTAGTCTGTATTGTGACGGACGTCCCGAGACTTAATATGACGAACGTCTCAATACCTATATATACATACACGCTTCTGGTGCGCGAATGGTTCCACAAAATCGAAGAAAATATCAAATTAAATTAACAAGCTGTCTCAATTTGGAGACAGATTTCTGCTCTACTGAGAATGATTCTCGATGCCAAATTTCTGGGCTACGAATTGCTCCAAAATCTATCCAAAAGGTAGGGTTTTCACGTAGCCTATTAGACGCGACGTAACAATAAATCATGCAAAGCAATTTACTTACCTACCTCTACTTGTTGCCAATTCTTGGAATATTGGTCTGGTATTGGCGACGTCATTCTCGTCTCGAGCGAGCGAGCCTTGCTGCACTAAGAGCGGCGACAGATGCCGGCATGTTAGAGCCGCCAACTTTGCATCCCGAGATCGATCAGCGAACGTGCATCGGCTGCAAGTCCTGTGTTGTTGCTTGCCCCGAACAGGATGCACATACCGTTCTCGGAATGATCGGAAAAAAGGCAAGGCTGGTGGGGCCGTCAGACTGTATTGGGCATGGCGCCTGCAAAACGGTCTGCCCGGTTGGCGCGATCACGCTGGTGTTCGGCACGGCGCGTCGCGGCGTCGATATACCGGTCATAAAGCCAAATTTCGAAACCGACGTGCCCGGTGTTTTTATCGCCGGCGAACTCGGTGGTATGGGGCTGATCCGCAACGCTGTTGAACAAGGTCGCCAGGCAATGCAGTCCGTTACCAAACTTGTTAAGTCAAAGCACAGTAACGAGTTCGATGTGGCGATCATCGGTGCCGGCCCCGCCGGCTTTGCTTCAACCCTGGCAGCAAAGGAAGCAAATTTAAAATCCGTCACCATCGAACAGGAAGAGTTGGGTGGCACGGTCGCGCACTTTCCGCGTCGCAAGCTGGTTATGACACAGCCAGCGGTTTTGCCCATTGTTGGCAAGATGAAATTTAAAGAAGTGCAAAAAGAAGACCTGATCGATTTCTGGAGAGACGTCGAACAAAAAACCGGCATCGAGGTGAATTACAATGAACGCGTGGATGCAGTGGAGCCATTAGCCAATGGCGCCGGCTTTACCGTTACGACCAACAAGACCTCATACAATGTGCGTGCTGTCTTGCTGACTATAGGTCGCCGTGGATCGCCACGGCAGCTAGGGGTTCCGGGTGAGGAACTGCCCAAAGTCGCATACCGACTGATCGATGCAGAACAATATCGTAACCAACACGTCTTGGTCGTCGGTGGCGGAGACAGTGCGCTCGAGGCTGCGACCAGTATTGCAGCAGAGCCTGGAACGAATGTGACCTTGTCGTATCGATCGGGGTCTTTTAATCGGGCGAAGCAGAAGAACAGAGAAAAAGTAGAGGCCGCGGTCGCCGATGGTTCGCTTCGAGTCTTATTCAGCTCAAACGTCAAAGAAATTCACAGTGATTCAGTCGATATCGCCGTTGGTGAAAAAACCGGGAAACTCAAAAACGATTTCGTAATCGTTTCAGCTGGTGGAATCTTGCCAACAGCGTTCTTGAAGACAATCGGCATCAACGTCGAAACGAAATGGGGCACCGAATAAGAATTAGCCGGTGTTTTGCAGGCCTTGTGCGATGCCGTTGACGCTGGCGAGTAAGGCGGAAAACAAGGCATCGTCTTCACGATTCGAATCACGCCACCTGGCCAACAAGTCGATCTGCATAAGGCTCATCGGGTCTACGTAGGGATTACGCAGCATGATGGCGCGTTGCAAAGTACTATCACCCTGCAGCAGCGATTCATGTCCGGAGTACTCGAGAATTAAATTCTGGGTTAGCTCATATTCATTCTCGATAATCGGAAAAAATACCTGGTGTGCATCACCGGAAAGTTGCGAATAAAGCTTGGCGACACCCAAGTCTGCCTTTGCCAGTACCATTTCAGCATCCGCGGTTAAGGCACGCATGAAATACCATTCTCTGAACATTTCGCGAAAAGCATCGTCGTCGAATTGCTCGGCGGCCTTCGCAAGTCCGGTGCCGATACCAAACCAGCCCGGCAGCATGCAACGCGCCTGTGTCCAGGAGAATACCCATGGAATAGCACGCAAATCGTCGATGCCGGATTGCGAACGTCGTGACGAAGGACGTGAGCCGATACGCATGCGTTCGATCAGGTCGACCGGAGTGGCCGCGCGGAAATACTCATAAAACCCCGGTGTCTCGTAGATCAGTTTTCGGTATGCACGACGACTTTCATCGGCGATGACATCCATCATCTTGTGCCATTCGGGCATATCGTTGCCACGATGCTTTGGCAATGCAGTTGCAAGCGCTACCGATCCGGTTACCTGCTCGAGCGTTCGCAGCGCGATGCCGCGTAGCCCGTATTTTTCGTTAATTATTTCGCCCTGTTCGGTGACGCGCAGTCGTCCATTGACGGTACCCGGGGGCGCTCCAAGTACGGCGACATGCGTTTTGCTGCCACCGCGGCTGATAGTGCCGCCGCGACCGTGGAACAAGGTGAGATCGACGCCGTGCGACGTAACCACGTCAACCAGCACTTCCTGTGCGTTTTGCAATGCCCAGCGCGCCGATGCGAGGCCGCTGTCTTTATTGCTGTCGGAATAACCGATCATGACGGTCTGACAGTTATCGCGTTTGGAGAGATGTTTCTTGTAGATCTCGGTTGAGAGAATGGCGTTCAGAATTTCCTTGCCGTTCTCAAGGTCATCAACAGTTTCCAGAAGTGGCGCGACGTCCAGTGGCACGTCGCCGCGTTTGGTATGCAGTTCGCCCCAGTGTGCGAGCAGGAGTACAGACAGGATATCGTCGGCACCTTTCGTCATGCTGATGATAAAAGGCCCGATAGCGTCGCGACCATATTTTCGTTTGCAAGAAGCGATCGCCTGAAACACCGCCAGTGTCTTGCGCGCCCGGTTGCTGAGAACATCGGGAGCGCCTTCCTTGCTATCGAGTGCCTCAACAAGTTTCTGCGTGCGATCTGCCGCGCTCATTTCGAACCAGTCGTCCTCGCCAAGACATTCGCCGATTACCTGTCGATGCACTTCGGCATCCTGACGTACGTCCAGCGTCACCAGGTGAAAGCCAAACGTGTCGATGCGCCGCAATAGTCGCTGGATGGAAAATAAGCCGGCGTGCTCACCCTTATTGTTCGTGAGGCTATCCGCGATTATCTGTATATCGTTGCGAAACTGAGCGACTTTTTCGTAAGGAAAGATATCGTCGTCATAGGTGGACTGCAGCCGTTGCTGGATAAGACGCAGTAGTACGCGATACGGCATGTCCCGGTGCCGTGCGGGGACCGCATGATAAGCCTGCTGAAACACAGAACGGTATTCATCGACCTTGGCAGTGATCACTGCGTCAAATTCGATGTTGTCGACTGTCTGGCTAAGCTTCGCAGCAATAGAGGCGCACTCTTTATAATACAAATCAAGAATCAACGACCTCTGACGCGCCAGTGTGGCGCGAATAGTCTTGGCGTTAACATTCGGATTGCCATCCATGTCGCCGCCGACCCATGATGCGAATTTCACGAGCACGGGGATTTCCATCGCTGCGCCTTCTTCGCCATAAATGCGCGATACCGCATGCTCGATATCTTCGTAGAACGGCGGCATTGCCCGGTACAGGACGTCGGTAATGAAGAACAAAACGTGCTCAAGCTCATCGGCCACGGTCATTTGTTCCGATGGGTGTTCGTCAGTTTGCCAGCCGGTAGTAATCAACAGCCGTATGTTGTCCAGCGCAACACGCGTTTCCTGTGCGGTCATCGTTGGATTCAACAGCTCAACCAGATGGCGAACGATATTCTGTTCTTTGCGCAACATCGTGCGCCGCGTCGGTTCGGTCGGGTGAGCAGTAAAGACCGGCTCAATACGCAGGGTATGCAGTAGCGCCTGAAAATCTTCTGCGCTGACGCCGCTGGCTTTGAGTTTTACCAAGGTGTCTTCGAAGCCACCGGGCTGGTAGTGACCCACTTCCTGCAGGTATTCGCGGCGTCGCCGTATGCGATGCACCTTCTCCGCTGTATTGACCATCTGAAAATAGGTCGAGAAGCTGCGGATAACCTGCTGGGCAAACTCCGGGTCAAGGTCTTTGACGAGCTCGGCCAGCTCTTCGCCAGGCTTCTCGTTATCCTCGCGACGACGGATAGATCGAAGGCGCGCGTTCTCCACGAAGTCGAAAAGCGTCTCGCCACCCTGTTCAAGAATCAGGTCTCCGACCATCTTGCCAAGCGTGCGCACGTCTTTACGCAAGGCCTGATCCTTGTCTTCGAACATGATGTCCTGGCGACGTAAGGACTTGTGTACACCGATGCCCATAGTTTGTTTTGCCAGCTGCGCCTAGTCGCGGAAGTTTTCGTATTGCAAAGGCAGGTCGACGTCGCTCTCTTTCAAAAATGCGATGGCAGCCTGTAAATCGTCACGTTTCTTGCCACTGATACGTAGCTTGTCGCCCTGAATTGCAGCCTGCACCTTGAGTTTGCTGCTCTTGACCATTTTGACAAGTTTTCGCGCCAGGTCGGACTCAATGCCCTTCTGCATTAGAACGGTTTGGTGGGCTTCTTTGCCGGTCATTTCCGGTTCGCGCTCCTCGAGGCAAGCAAGATCAATGCCGCGTTTCACGAGCTTCAGTCGCATGATGTCGAGCATCTGCTGCAACTGAAAATCGGACTCGGAAGTCAGTGTAATGACCTGTCCTTCAAGGACGAATTTCGACCCTGTTCCTTTGAAATCGAAGCGCGTACCGACCTCGCGATTGGCCTGGTCGATCGCATTGCTCGCCTCGTGTGCGTCGAAATCACTAACTACATCAAAAGAAGGCATAGGTTGGATCCGGTTGGGTCGGGCGACAATAACAAAAACTCACCTAGCTGCCCAGATTGTTACGCAGCTAGATGCGGATGTGATGCTGACAATGGCGCAATGACTCAGCAAACCTCTGGCGGAGCCTCGCTGCAACTTCACGCTATTGAAACGCTGGCGAATATTGCCGCTATCGAGCGCCTGCAGGAGCAGGTTTTTGATGTGCTCGTCCAGCACTCATCGATATCCATTACCGTGCGCGGGCTCGGCGACCCGCTACATGCCGAAGCGGTATTTTCTCAGGTCTGCGGCGTCCTGGAGTCGGCGATGAACGCAGCAGGTGCGGCGGCGGGCAATGTGACGGTGGCGGTCGATGCAGGCGTGCTGTCGCCGCAACTCTTGTGGATGAAACGCAGCGAAATTCTTGGGCCCGGCCCTCTGTTCCTTCTGGTCGGGAGCGATCTGACACGACCGTCTTCTGATCCAGAAGAGCGCCGCCGCCAGGACCAGTTCTGGTTGCAGTGCTGGCACCTGAGAAACGGCGGGCATGTCCGAACAGCATTCGCACCGATGGTGTCATCACCGTGCCCATTGTTGTCGTCAGAAGTTGCGGACGGAGTCTTGCCGGGGTCCGGCTTGCAAGTGCCGCCCGGAACGGCCTGGGTTTCGGCAGAGGTGGATGTTACGAACTACACAAACGAACGCGGTGATCTAAGTGTGTTCGCTTTGCGCGAATGCCTGCAGCGCTGCGTCGACTATGGTGAATCCATGCATGATGAGGCGGACTGGCCAACGGCCGCCATGCGGCATGACGCCTGGTTGAACAGGCGTCTTGCGATATCCATCACCGGTATCGGCGACCTTGCAAAGATGCGCGGTCTCGATCCGCAGAGTTTTGTCGGGCTGAAGGATCTGGGCGCGGTGCTGCAGGAGATTCGTGAGGCCGTAAACAACCACTCGCGCAAGCTAGCGACTGAGACAGAGCCTGTTCCGTCACTGAAAATGTCGGACCCCAGTCATGGTCCATCTAACGTGGTGGGGCGCGCGGACTGGCAATCGCGGTGGCAAACGGCACTGCGTTTCGCGGCGATTCGACATCGAAACCTGCTCGCGATATCACCCTGGTCGGTGTTTCCGTCTGGCGATGCAGCAGATAGCCGCTACTGTGACCTGTTGCCGCTATTGGCACACGCAGATGCCTGCTCATTTGCCGTATCGCCCTGTATTCGAGGCTGGAATGTCAATGAATTCAAGTACTTCCACCATCGGGCATGGGCGGTATTGGAGCAAAAAGACGCCCAGCAAATGATTGCGGAACAGGTGTGAACTAGGATACCTTTCAGGGCCAGAGAACGAAGGTACGTGTTGTTGCCAATTACACCTGACGCTCACGGAATCGCGGTCCTGATCCTGACCGTGGTTGCGTTATTCCTGTTTACTCGCGACCAGATTCCTCT
>CAYWYT010000074.1:0-9993 GCA_964462665.1 uncultured Woeseiaceae bacterium
TAGCGGCAGACACCCGACATGGTCTGAACGAGCGCGTGCAAGTCAAAGCGTTTTTTGAGGGGCAGGAATTCATGTATCAGCTGGTGACGAGACTATCGCGGTCGGACGTGGAGTAAACGCGCAACGCTGATACCATGAGAAAACTGGCTTTTCTATGTTGGGTCTTGATATTCGCGCTCGCGCCTGCGGCTCACGCAAAAGAAAGGCCCTGGTACAAGTACGAGAATAAGTACTTTGAAGCTTACAGCGATGCGTCCGAGAAAAAGGTCATGCGTTTGCTGGAGGAGCTTGAGAATTTCCGGGCGGCTGTAATTCAGCTTAATGGCGGGCAGGTTCCAGACAGTGCCGAAAAAACTCAGGTCGTCATCTTTAATTCCAGGAAGGACTTCAAGGATACGATACGCAGTGATCTAGCGGATGCCTATGCAGTCAATATTGGCGGTGTGTCCTACATAGTCATGTCTGCTGGTAGGATATCAGCGGAGTCTCTTACGATAATTCGCCACGAATTTACGCATGTTCTGCAGGCCTATGGCGGTGCGCGCCTTCCGCCCTGGTACGTAGAGGGCTATGCCGAGTTCATGTCCGGAATGACATTTCGCGAAGAAAATACCGAGTTTATCATTGGTGACTACCCGGGACGTGCGAAGGTCCCGGGAGCGCTGCTGGAGTGGAACGATCTTATTTCCGATGACTTTGCTTTTCACCGAATTTCGTCTCGGTCCGAGGGCTCCAATGCCTACCTTCAGTCATGGCTACTTGTGCACTACCTGACGTTAGGGGAGCAGATGGCGCATAACAGTGACTTGATTCGATATCTTACAAAGTACGGTCTGGGAATCGAGTCAAACGTGGCGTTTCAGGACGTATTCGGCGAGTCGGCAAATGTCATGGGGCCACGCATTTTCAAACAATACTCGAAGCGATTTTATCCGATGGTATTGAACTTCATGCCGGGCTCGCAAGATTTCGATTTCGTGAAGAAACCTATAGACACGGATCGCATCGCTGAAATTATTGTGTCTTTGAAATTCGCGAATATAGTTTAACCCGATTACAAGTTCTCTCTCAGGAATTCGTCAAGCGCTTTGAATACTGCAAGTCGGTTGTTGTATTCGTCGAGATTGTGGGTGCCGTGTTCCAGCTCGAGATACTCAATGTCAACTCCGTCTCGCGTCGCGAGGTCGATGAGTTGGCGTGCTTGCTGTATTCGAACCTGCGCGTCATCGGTGCCATGAATAACCAGAAGCGCTGCTCGGGTTTCCGCAATGTGACTAATGATTGAATTATCTTCCATCATTTTCTTGTCGTCAAAGTTGTTCGGGTTGCCTACCTCGGTGCGGACGATTTGTTTGCGACCGCGATAGATCGGGGGGCGTTTCGCTTGCGCATATAAGTCGGAATTGTCGGAGACCGCATTGTCTTCCTGCAACTTTTTATTGTCAGAGTCGTACGGGCTTCCTATATCCGTGAGGACGACTTGTTTGGGACTGCGATAGATCGAGCGGAGTTTTGCTTGCGCATATAAATCGGAAATGCCGGCAATACTTGCAATGCAGCGATAGTCATGAGGTTTTTGATACGCGGCTACCAGTGCCACATAGCCGCCGTAACCACCAGCGCCGACGACGCACTTGCGATCTGTATCCACCAGGCCCTGATTCTCCACCCACGCTACTGCGTCGTAGACATCTTCTTGCATGGCCTGTCCCCACTCGCGCCAACCGGCCTGGTTGAACTCAGTGCCGAATCCTGATGATCCGCGAAAATTGACCTGCAGCACAGCGTGGCCGCGGTTCGCGAAAAACTGAACCCAGCTATCAAAGTATTGCAGATCGCGACTGCTCGGCCCGTCGTGCGGATGCACAATCAACGAAGGTTTTTCACCTTCCCATTGCAACGGCATGGTCAAATAGCCTGTGATTTTTCGCCCATCACGCGCCTCGAACTCGATGGGCTGAACATTTGGCATGGCGACGCCTTGAAGGCCCGGATATTGACTGAACCACGTACTGGCTTTTTTGTTAGCCAAGTCGACCCAAACGAATTTCTGTGGCTCATTATCTTTGAAGAGGCTCACAATCATGCGGTTTTCGTCCAGGCTACGACTGACGATAGAAACCGCATGTCCAGGAAAACTTGATGTCACGAGTCTCGCTTTCTGGTCAGAATCTGAGTCGAAATAGTGGTCAACGCGGAAATGGTCGTAGTAGTAAACGCCGAGGACCTTGGATCGATCATTCGAAGTGATGGTGCCGGCAATGTCATGGCCGTCTACTGCAAACAATAGATCCTTATACTCGCCGCTCACAATATTGTATCGCCACACGGCCACTCGACCGATTTCGCGATCGCTGAAAACAATAGCTTCGTCGCCATCGATACCTGCTGGCCAAAAAGAGGTGGTCTCGTCAAACTTGCGGCTATCTAATTTCCGCCATTTCTTTTCTCCCGCCGGACGATGCCAGTAAACGTACTCTTTCTTAACTACGTTATATTCCCAGCCAAAAATAACATTGCCCTTGCTATCGGCGCGCCAGTCGGAAACGTTGTAGGTGTTTGCAAACTGCTTCTTGAATTTATTCTTGGCGAACTCCACTTTGTAGACGGCGTAGGCGTCGTCCCATTCGTCCCATATCTGCATCAGAATATGGTCGGGTTCATCAGGCAGTATCGAAATAATCTTGTTCGACGGCATATTCTTCATCCAGTCGGCCCGTCGTTCATATTCCTTTGCGGTTCCCTTACGACGAACTTGTTTCATGCCTTTGCCGTCCAGGCCGACCTGGTAAAGCCGCGGAACTCTGTATCTTTTTGCTCCCAGACCACTGGGTTCACTGACAGAGATCAGGATTCGTTCGTCGTTTGCCCAACGAATCCAGTCCAGGCGGCTCTCTCCGTTCTTGAGGCGGACAATCGCATTCAGGTCGGTGCTGCCAAAGTCGCTCACAACGACCGTTGGGCCGTCAGGGCCATTCAGGATTGCAGCGATATGGGCGCCGTCCGGAGAAACGCGAGGTTGTTCGATGACAGGCAACTGTCCGAAAACGCTGTATGGGAGTTCTTGTGCTGTGGTGTTGAACCCAACAACCAACGAGAGCAATACAGCGATGCGACGCATCTGATTTCCCCGATTCCTATTTGCTGCATATGGTAACAAACGCGCGTATGGGCGTGGAGCCCACGCGACAATACTTTTGATTTACTGTCAGTTGGTCGAGTGCAGCGTTAAGAATCGATCTAGTTGATTTGCAAACGCTTGTCGATCACTTTGATTGAGCGGCGGCGGCCCGCCACTCGTATCAACACCACTGCTACGCATCGTGTCCATGAAGTCGCGCATGTTGAGCAGCGATCTGATGTTTTCCGTCGAATACATTTCACCGCGCGGATTTAGCGCATGCGCACCTTTTTCGATGATCTCGGCGGCGAGTGGAATATCAGCAGTAATAACAAGGTCACCTGCGGCGGCACGCTTGACGATTTCGTCATCCGCGACATCAAAGCCTGACGGCACTTGCACCGTCTTGATGAACTCAGAGTTCGGGACGCGAATGTATTGATTGGCGACCAGCGTGACCAGCGTGTTGGTCCGATCCGCCGCGCGAAACAGGATTTCTTTGACTACGACCGGACAAGCATCGGCATCGACCCAGATTTGCATCTCAGGACTTTTCCGTCGGATACAGAACCGCTGCGAGCGAGCGACCTTCGCCGAGTAACACGTTGAAGGTTCTGGCCCCTGCGGGTGTGTCCATAATTTCCAGGCCGACTCCGGAACGCGCCATAGCGAACATCAAGTCACGATTTGGCAAGAACTGCTGACTGCCTGTGCCAACGATCACGAGTTCCGGGCTTAGATCCAGAAGCGTGCTCAGGCTTTCGATCGATAGATTCTCTAGTGGCGGAGCAGTCCAGCCTTCCAACACCCCGGCAGTGGTCAGGGCAATCGGATCGGACCAAACCTGGTCGCCAATGAGAAATTGGCCGTTGGCAACGCTGCGCACGGCGACGGCCGATGATGATTCAAGTGTGAACTTCAATTCTGCTTTCCGTTAACATCCAATATTCGGACTCATAATAAATCATCGTGACCCTTCCTTACGAAAAATCCGCTGCAGTTGTCATTTTTCCCGTGCTTGCTGCGACTCAGATCACCGATCCGAGCTTGCGGCTTTGGCTGGCGCGCGGCACGACGACGCGATATGAAGACCCACCGGAGCTTTTGCAAAGCATTCTGGGCTGTCTCGATTTGGCTTACTCCGACGACGGTTTGGCCGCTCTGCGAATGTGGGGCCAAACTGGAGATCGTCCAACGGTCTGGATTGCTGCGGCAGATCCTGTTTACCTCGAGCCACGACTGGATCACCTTTGTCTGCATGCACTGCAAGGCGATGACATGCCAGACGACGATCTGGGCGCGATATTCGATTACCTGCAGGAACGCCTGGCTGGGCGTGAGCGCTACGGTTTTGCGCGCATTGGGTCGTGTGGCTATATTCGCGCAAATTCGCCAATGCAGACGTCAGGATCTCCCGCCTATGTGATTGACCAGCAGCTGCCGAATGATTACATGCCGAAAAATGACGATACCGGCACCTACCATTCACTGCGTGGCGAAGTCGAAATGGCATTGCACGAACACGAAGTGAACCTGGGTCGGGAGGCGCAAGGTCTTGCTCCGGTCAATTCCCTATGGCTTTGGGGCGGCGGATTCGCGCCGGACCAAGAAACGGTGCCGCACCCACCCTTGTTTTCAAATAATCCGTTGCTGAGGGGTTATTGGCTAAGCAAGACCGGAGTTGTAGCCGACTGGCCAGGGTCGATCGCCGCGTGTCTGGAGGCATCCGTTGCCGGGTTCATCGCGCAACCGATCGCGGGCGATGCGGACTGGACGCAGCATTGTCTCGAAGAGCTGCATACAGCGTTGCAGTCGGGACGACTTAGCCAGCTCACACTTATCTTCGGCGATCTATATCGCGTGCAGATAAATCGCTCCGATGCGTGGAAGATATGGCGCCGTAACTCAGAGTTATTTGGACAACTGACTTGAAGCAAACACGCCCGATCGTCTTTCGAGAATCGCCGGATGCAAGCGAGCTGGCGACGCTGAATGCTTTGGATCCGGTACTTGCGCGGTTATATCGGATGCGCGGAGTATCTGCTGCGAGTGAGCTGGATTACTCGCTGACGGGGCTCGCGCCGGTCAGTTCGCTGGAGCACATTGGCGCCGCAGTCGATCTGCTACTTGAGCACAAAGACAAGCGCATTATTATTGTCGGCGACTTCGACGTCGATGGCGCGACCAGTACAGCACTGCTTATGCGCTGTTTTGCAGCGTTCGATTTTCAGGATGTCGACTACATCGTCCCCAATCGATTTGAGTACGGGTACGGGCTTTCGCCGGAGATTGTTCGTGTGGCGGCGGAACGTAGCCCGAGTCTCATTGTTACGGTCGACAATGGTGTATCCAGTGTTGAGGGTGTCCGCGAGGCAAAGAGTCTCGGTATATCAGTGTTGGTGACTGATCATCACCTGCCGGGCAGTGAGCTGCCGGACGCGGACGTGATTGTTAATCCGAATCTCACCGGGAGTCAGTTTGCTAGTCGGAACCTGGCTGGTGTTGGTGTTGCGTTTTACCTGGTTGCGGCTCTGGGACGTCGGCTGGAACAGGACGGGCAGAACGGTGCGGCGAAAATTCCCGTGCAGTACCTGGACCTGGTCGCGCTGGGAACCGTGGCCGATGTTGTACCGCTGGATCACAATAACCGGATTTTGGTGCAGCAAGGTCTGAATCGCATGTGTGCTGGCCGGACCGTGGCCGGCATTCGTGCGCTGCTGGAGTTGTCCGGGCGACAACTGTCACGCACCGTAAGCACCGATCTCGGCTTCGTCGTAGGTCCACGCATAAATGCAGCGGGCCGATTGGAAGATATTTCGATTGGCATTGAGTGTTTGCTGACGGATGAGCCTGCGGCTGCGAGTCAATTTGCGGCGCAGCTTGATCAGATCAACAAAGATCGACGCGAAATCGAAGGGACCATGCGCGAACAGGCGTTTTCTTACGTCGACGGCCTGACTAACCGTCGCTGGCCTTCGTGTGTATGTCTGTATGAACCTTCCTGGCATCAGGGTGTAGTGGGTCTCATAGCGTCGCGAGTGCGCGAGCGATGTCATCGGCCCGTGATCGCTTTTGCTCGCGAGGCAGAGGGCTTTCTCAAGGGCTCGATGCGTTCGGTCGCAGGCGTGCATGCACGCGATTTGCTCGAGGCCGTGTCCACGGTGCACCCGGGCATGATTGAGAAATTTGGTGGGCACGCTATGGCGGCCGGATTGACGATCGCGGAACATCAGTACGAAGCATTCTCCAGGGCCGTGGCAAAGCAGCTCGACCGCTTGTATCCGCAAGCGGATTTCAGTGGCGCGATCGTCAGTGACGGCGTCTTGCCCGATGCGGCATTCAATCTGGACTTCGCCAAGTCCCTGCGGGAGGCAGGTCCATGGGGCTCTGGCTTCGACGAACCCATGTGGAGTGGTGATTTCGCTGTGGTTGAACAACGCACCGTTGGTGAGAATCACCTCAAGATGCGAGTGCACTCTGCCGACGGCAGTGCGGTGGTGGATGCAATCGCGTTCAATCAGGCGGGTGATGCGTATCGGGGCATCGTAAAGCTGGCGTATCGACTGGATGTAAACGAGTTTCGCGGACGAGAAACGGCACAACTCATCGTCGAGCAAATAAGCGCTTTGCACGACAGTACTGCGTGATAAGATCGCGCGAATATGGAAACGAGCTCGATAAAACAGTCGATAGTCGACCTGGCTGAACGCGTCAACGCGTTGAGGGGGTATCTTTGACTACGATGGCAAGGCGGAACGCCTGACCGAAGTTCAACGCGAACTCGAGCAACCCGATATCTGGAATGAACCTGACCGAGCGCAAGCGCTCGGGCAAGAGCGCGCGGCCCTCGAACAGGTCGTCATTACGCTAGAGGACCTGACGACGGGCCTCAAGGATGCGGGTGAACTGCTGGAAATGGCGGTCGAAGAGGACGACAGCGACACCGTTGATGAGGTGGTTAGCGACCTCGATAATTTTGCATCAAAACTCGCGGGTCTGGAATTTCGACGCATGTTTGCGGGTGAAATGGATATCAATAGTGCGTATGTCGATATCCAGTCCGGTGCGGGCGGAACAGAGGCGCAGGATTGGGCTGAAATGATCTTGCGCATGTATCTGCGGTGGGCCGAGGGGCATGAATTCAAAGCCGAAGTCGTGGAAGCGTCGGCCGGCGAAGTGGCTGGCATTAAGAGTGCCACCGTGCATATCGTCGGCGAATACGCGTATGGCTGGTTGCGCACGGAGACCGGAGTGCACCGTCTGGTGCGAAAGTCACCGTTCGATTCGGGCAGTCGTCGCCACACCTCATTTGCATCTGTGTTCGTATCGCCCGAAGTAGATGACGATATCGATATTGACATCGACCCGTCCGATCTGCGCATAGACGTCTATCGTGCCAGCGGGGCGGGTGGGCAGCACGTTAACCGGACCGAGTCTGCTGTCCGCATAACGCATCTGCCGACCAATACGGTTGTGCAATGCCAAAACGATAGATCGCAGCACAAGAACAAGGCACAGGCAATGAGCCAGCTTAAGGCCAAACTGTACGAATTGGCGATGCATGAACGCCGTGCGAAAGCGTCTATCGTAGAAGACGGCAAGGCCGACGTAGGTTGGGGTAGTCAGATTCGCAACTATGTTCTGGACCAGAGTCGTATAAAGGATTTGCGTACCGGTATCGAAACCGGTAACACTCAAGCCGTATTGGATGGCGGGCTTGATGATTTTATTGAAGCCAGCCTAAAGCAAGGACTGTAAACGCGTGACCGATAAAAACACAGCAGACGAAAGCAAGCTTATCGCCGAGCGGCGGCGCAAACTCGACGCGATGCGCGAAGACGGCAATGCGTTCCCGAATGATTTTCGTCGCAATGCGATAGCGGACGAACTACAGGTGACGTTCGAACACCATGATGATGAGACGCTGAAGCAAGAAAACGTCGTTGTCTCGGTCGCTGGTCGCATGCTGGCCAAGCGGGTAATGGGCAAGGCAAGTTTTATCAAATTACAGGATCGCTCTGGTCAGATTCAAGCGCGGCTCGAACGCGACCGCTTGCCTGAGGGCGTGTATCAAGGGTTCAAGAAGTGGGATGTTGGCGACATCGTGGCCGTTAAGGGCGCGCTTTTTCGCACCCAGACAGGCGAGCTCACCGTACTTGCCGACGAGGTTCGCCTGATAACGAAGTCCTTGCGGCCGCTGCCGGAGAAGTTTCATGGTCTTGCGGACCAGGAGACTCGCTATCGACAGCGTTATGTAGACCTGATTGTTAATGAAGAGAGCCGTAACGTATTTCGCACGCGCTCGGCGATCGTCGCTTATATCCGCGCATTCCTGGACGCACAGGACTATCTCGAAGTCGAAACGCCGATGATGCAGACCACTCAGGGTGGGGCAGTCGCGCGACCGTTTACGACGCATCACAATGCATTGGATATGTCCTTGTTCCTGCGCATAGCGCCAGAGCTAAATCTCAAGCGACTAATCGTCGGTGGCTTTGAGCGCGTCTACGAAATCAATCGGAATTTCCGTAACGAGGGTGTTTCAACCCAGCACAATCCGGAATTTACGATGCTGGAGTTGTATCGCGCGTATGCAGATTACGAAGATTTGATCGAAATGGTCGAAGCGCTGCTGCACGGCATGGCCGATTCAATTCTCGGTTCAACGAAAGTGAATTATCAAGGTGAGGAATTTGATTTTGGCGAGCCGTTTGATCGCATGACGGTTGAAGAAGTCATTATGAAATTCAATCCTCATCTCGAGCAGTCAAGACTTCGTGACCGGGAGTACTTGGTCGGCGTTTGCGAACAATTGGGCGTGATGGTCAAAGACAGTTACGGAGCCGGCAAGTTACAGATCGAGATATTCGACAAAACTGGCGAGGAAAATCTGCGCAGACCCACATTCATCACCCAGTATCCGACCGAAGTATCACCGCTGTCTCGACGTAATGATGATGATCCGTTCGTCACCGATCGATTCGAGTTCTTCATCGCGGGTAGAGAAATCGCGAATGGCTTCTCAGAGTTGAACGATCCCGAGGATCAGGCAGAGCGTTTCAGGGCGCAAGTCGCTGACCGCGACTCGGGTGACGATGAAGCCATGGCTTTTGATCACGACTATATTCGTGCTCTGGAGTATGGAATGCCACCGACAGCCGGTATTGGCGTCGGAATTGATCGGGTCGTAATGCTATTTACGAATTCTGCGTCGATTCGCGATGTGCTGTTGTTTCCGCACATGCGCCCCGAGGTCTTCGACTAGAACGAGTACGGCAGGTCGACCGGCGTTAGCCGATCGGTGCCGATGGCGAGCACGGCATATACAGATGCAACGGGAATAACGGCCAGCAGGTCTTTTCCTATGGCGTTGACGACTTCGCCAATCTCACGGTCTCCGTCAGAAATCTTGTCGCCGGGCGCGGCTTGCTTGTTGCTCGAAAATCGCAGGCAGCGTCTTTTACTGGCACCACGATAGTGAGTTCTGGCGACGATTTCCTGTCCCGGATAGCAGCCCTTGTCGAGGCTTACGATGCCCAGCAAGTCGAGATTCAACATATGCGGCGTGAATTTTTCAGACTGCGCCAGCTCGATTTCCGGAATTCCTGCCCGCAACTGGTCAATGGCAGACTCAGCACGAATCTTGCTACCGGGTTGTACTTCGAACTCAACCTTCGAGCGAAATCGAAACATCGTCAACCGCTGTACGACCAGGTCCGTCAGATCGGTTGGCAACGACAACTCGAAGCCGTCAGCGGCATTTGAGACCGTCGGCATGCAGATCACTCTGCCTTTCGGATTGCACCAGGCTGAGCGTAGCTGGTCATGGCCGGAATCATGGCTAAGCTGATTGAGATCAGTCGTAAGTTGAG
>CAYWYT010000075.1:0-9939 GCA_964462665.1 uncultured Woeseiaceae bacterium
GGTGCAGGCCAGACGCGATGCCCACCAGTGTTGCGCCGCAAAAGGTATCTCCGGCACCAGTCGGATCAGCCACGGTTGCGCTGACGCCCGCTAACTGGCTTGCCGTATCGCCCTGGACAACGGTCGCGCCGTCGCGACCCTGGGTAACGAAGATCAACTGGTCAGCACGTGAGTGTACCGCCGACATAGAACCGAACAGGCGTACGGCTTCCTCTTCATTCATGAACAGAATGTCTGCCTCTTGCAGAACCTCATTGGCGACGTCCGGCTGTGCATTGATCAAATGCAGAGCGGTACCGGCAGAAATTCGCTTTGCGCCGCGCTCGCGACAGGTACGCAGGATCATCTGTTGGCGGCGAATATCCCCGAGAGGTATGAGGTGTATGCAGTCAAACTCAGACAAGTCAGCGGGCAATTCGTCGGTTGACAAGGAGTCCTCGGTGCCGAACCGGGATTCGACGTAGTTGGCACGGCCATCGTCGTAGTGAATTTCAAAATGGGCAAGATTTGCCTGTTCGATCGCTGGCCCCAGCCACGTCAGCCTGTCGTTAACCAAGTGCAACTCATCGGGAACCGGGACCGGCCGCGGCGCATACAGTGTGACTTCCGCGCCGCTGCGGTGCGCGGACATAGCGGTATACATCCCGGCACCGCCAGGGACGAGCTCATCCGCGCCCTCAAGCGTGTCCAGCGAGGCGCCACCGATGACAAGAATTTTCAGCTCATGCAATTTAGATACTCGGACTACGTATAATCAACGCAATTAACGCACATATTGTTCCTTGGGTGAAAAGGTTTATGGCTTCAGAGATTGTCGTCAACGACGGAAAGGTATTGCATCTTGGTCTCGCACCAGGCGAGTTGGCAGAGAACGTTTTTCTGGTTGGAGATCCGGCGCGGGCCGTGCGTGTATCTGAGCGCTTTGACGATATTCGTTGCGAGGTTCGCAATCGCGAATACGTAACCTTCACCGGTACCTATGCCGGCGTGCCGATGTCTGTGATCGGAACTGGCATCGGTGTCGACAATGTCGAGATCGCGTTGGTGGAAGCGTACGCTGTGCACGCATTCGACTTTGAAAGTAGCGAGCGCCGCGCAGATGCCACAGCGCTGAAGTTTATCCGTATCGGTACCTCGGCCGGCGTGCAGGATGATGTGGAACCCGGAACGATGGCGATCTCGTCGCACGGCTTGGGGCTGGATAATGGTGGAATGTATTACGACCATCCCGTAGCCGACGATATTGTCAGCAAGATCGAGGAACACGCATTCGAGATCCTTATGAACGCGACACCGAAAAATGCGCGATTCAGAGGCAAGCTCATCCCGTATGCATCTCGCGCTACGCCCAGTGTCGTGTCAGCGCTGGTTGATTGCGCCATGGCCCGCAACATCGATCACATAGTCGGCATTACGGCGGCGACACCGGGGTTCTATGCTGCGTCGGGCCGTTACATCGATGGGTTGGTAAACACTGTTCCCGATATCAAGAACAAACTCGGGGCATTGCGTGTGGGTGAGCTCAAGGTCGTCAATATGGAAATGGAGTCCAGTCTGCTTTTCCACATAGCAGCTTTCCTCGAATGTCCGGTGGGTACGATATGCCCGACCATCAGCAAGCCGACCGCGAGTACCGCGATTCTTGATTACTCTGCGAGCGTAGATTCCGCGATCAGCATCGCACTCGATGCTATGTGTCGCATTAACGGCGTGGCGCTTCCGGTTCCGGCTCCAGCGCCGCGCTGAAACGCTGTTTCAGGTATTCGCCCGCTTCCACAGTGCCGTATTTCGGCGCTGCGCCCGCTTCGAGACAAGTGGGGATGCAACTGATCTCCGCATCGAAACTACCGTTATAGAAGAACGCCATAGACTGTCGACGACTCTGTCCGCCACCCTCCTGCCCAGGACTGATCACGCGATGCAGGGTCGATACCCAACGATCATTGGTCCAGCGCGCCATCATGTCGCCGATGTTGACGATAAAACCATCCGGCACCAGCGGCGCGGAGATCCATTCACCCGAGGGCAGCCGTACCTCGAGTCCTGCGACTTCGGGGTCTGATTTAAGAATCGTAATGCTGCCGTAATCTGCGTGTGCACCGGCGCCCTTCTGATCGGCCAGAGGCGCCTCGTCGGTCGCCGGGTAGCTCAGACAGCGCAAGGCAACCATCGCGTCGGTGTGAGACTCTGCGAAATAGTCCCGCGGCAGAGAAAGCGCCGCCGCGAATAGTTGCAGCACACGATCGCCTAGTGCCTGCGCTTCGAGCATGTAGCGGGTTAACGCGTCGCGTAGTCCCTGCGGATTCTCGGGCCAGAGATTCCCGCCATAGTGAAATTCCAGTTTGTCTGCCGGTACATCGCGTTTGGGCGCACTCAGTGTGCCAACGCCAAAGCTCTCCTTAATGTCCGGTGGTGTTTCGACGCCCAGAGACTTGGCTAAAGCCTCAGAGGCCATAGGGAAGTAGCCGCGCGGGCAACCGGGGTCTGGCGATTTGACTGCAAGCTTTTGTTCAAGAGGCAGGTCGAAAAACGCGCGTACCGCCGACCAGGCGGTGTCGATTACTTCCTGTGGAATGCCGTGATTCTTGACGATTAAGAAACCCGTGTGCCTGCAGATCTCGTCGACTTCCGCGGCGATGCGTTTTTGCTCTTGCTCTGAAGCCGCGAAGAAAGCGGCAAGATCTACAGCGGAAATGGTGGGCATGATCAGCCTCGGTCCGACACGAGAATGCCGGTCAGGTAAAAAAGTGTGCCTAGCGCTGGCCTATTCGGGAGTCGCTGAGCGATCTCGGTCATGATCGAGCCGATCATGTGGATGTTCTTGGGGAATAGAAATGCAGCCTGGGCGCGCAGGAACACGGTGCCGCTGAGCGTGCCGTCGTCATCCAGATACAGTTGCAACTCGCGCACGCACTTGGCATCGCTGTCGCTGCGGTGATCTGGCATCGGTTGATTGCATACGGTTATTAATGCACGTTTCGACTGCGGAAAATTGATCAGGCAGTCGACGACATTTGCGATCTTCGCCGCCATGCCATCGCGGTAGTCACCTTGAGCGCCACCGCGATTCGCATTCATGAACTTCTTTTGCTCCGCAGTCAGTTCCCTTTCCATGTTGTGGGCGCTGTAGGCAACCAGGACTTCCTCAGGAAATACGTCGGTTTCCACGAGGTAGTCGCGCATGTCCAGAGTCTGAGTGAAATTTCGTACAGACGCGTCCTTGCTGACTTCAGTCATGTGTTGCCAGGCGCTGCGGCAGTTCTTGATTTGAATTGTCATTGCGACTGTCATCATGACCCCAGGCAAATGCTTTTTGTCTCGACATATTCGTCGAGACAATGCTTGCCATGCTCTCTGCCAATGCCCGACTGCTTAATGCCGCCGAACGGCAGATCGTTAGCGAAAATATTGGCGGAGTTGGCGCCAACGACGCCAGCTTCAAGGCCATCTGCAAAGCGCTGCAAGCGGTCCGGGTCCGCCGAATAAACATAGGCAGACAATCCGGCGTCAGTGTCGTTTGCCTCCTGCAGTACGTCCTGCTCATCTTCAAACTCATACAGGCAAACGATCGGACCAAAAATTTCGGCATGGCGTGCCGGCATTTCGGTGTTCATATTGCTGAGAACGGTCGGCGCAAAGAACAATGTTTGCGGGTCATTCTGTTTGCCGCCTGCAAGTACTGCTGCGCCCATCGCGCTTGCGCTATCGACCAGTGCGTTGAGCCGGTCCACGGCTGCACGATTTATCATCGGACCGACGTCCTCGGGCTGCATGGCTTTAACTCGGCCTGTAAGTTGTTTTGCGAACTCGGCGTAGACAGATTTGTGAATGTAGTAGCGATTCGCGCCGACGCAGATCTGGCCGCTATTGTAGAAGCGAGCGCCCATCGCGCCGTCGAGCGCTTGGTCGAGGTCGGCATCGGCAAATACGATAAACGGAGCATTGCCGCCGAGCTCCAATGCGATGCGCTTAACTGTGTTGCCACACGCAGCGTAGAGTTGTTTGCCGATTTTTATCGAGCCGGTGAAGGAAAGCATGCGCACTTCGCTACTTTGGCAAAGCTCGTTGCCAACCTGCGTCGGATCCTTGCAAGGCACAACGTTGAAAACGCCATCCGCTATGCCGGCTCTTGCCGCGAGCTTCGCGAATGCGAGCGCGATCAACGGCGTTTCCTCGGACGGCTTTACGATTACGGTGCAGCCCGCAACGATAGCAGCGCCGGCCTTGACGACGACAGCGGCAGCGGGGAAATTCCAGGGCGTGATACAAGCGACAACTCCGACCGGCTGCTTGATCGAGTAATTGCGTTGACCTGAATTACGCTGACCTGAATCACCTGGTGCTGGTATTTCCTCGCTGAGCTGTGGTGCTTGTTCTGCGAACCAGCGCAGTAAAGCAGCACATTGCATCGCTTCGCCTTTGGCTTGCGGCAACGGTTTGCCAGTTTCCAGACGAACAATCTCGCCAAGTTGGTCCGCATTTTCTTCAATGAGAGTGGCCCACAGTAGTATGCAATCGACGCGTTGTTGCAGTGGAACCGTCTTCCAGTTTGCGAATGCTGCAGTTGCAGCCGCGATCGCGTCACGCGCATGTTGTGCGCCAAGGTCACTGACTGCGGCAACGACGGATAGTGTTGCCGGATCAATAACGGAAAACTCGCTTCCGGAATCTACTTCCTGACCATCGATCCAGCCGCGGGTCAGAACCAGTTCGGGGTTGTCAGGTAGTGCGTTCATCAAGCTGCACCTGCATCAAAAATAACCACAGGCTTGATTACTTCGCCCTTGCGCATGGCCTCGGCTGCTGCATCGAGATTGTCTATGCCGTGATACTCCGTTATGAGTTCGTCGAAAGGAAACTGACCCTGCTGCCACAGATCGATCAGCTTCGGAATGAAGGTTTTTGACACCGAGTCGCCCTGAATAACACCACGCAGTGATTTTCCGGGCAGCAGGCCAAGCATTTCGATGCTCACCTCGGTGCCAGGAACGCCCGGAGCAATCATGGCCGTCACGCCCATCGGACCGCAGCAGTCGAATGCTTGTCGTAGCACTGCCGGTATGCCCGTTGTATCAATCGCGTAGTTGCAGCCGTCGTTTCCAGCAATGGCTTTGATGTGCTTGATCACCGCCGCTGAGTCGGCGAAATCATCGGGCGCTACTATATGCGTCGCGCCGAGCTTCGTTGCTGTCTTCAATCGCTCAGGATTGATGTCGACGACGATGATATGGCTCGCGCCCGCGACTTTGGCGGCCATCACTGCAGATAGACCAACACATCCGCAACCGAACACGACGAGACTGGCATCTGCCTGCACCTGCAATGTGTTGAACACCGTTCCGGCGCCGGTCTGAACACCGCAGCCTAGCGGTGCCAGTGTTGCCAGCGGCAGCGACTTGTCTACCTTGATCGTGTTGCTCGCGTGGCTTAGAGCGTAAGTGGCGAACGATGACTGCTGAAAAAACGAACCAAACACATCGGCCTCATCACTGCCTTCGCTACGATGCGTTTTTTTGCCATCGGGTCGTACACCCGCGAAATTCAGGGCGCCGTGGTTGGAGCAGTACGAAGGTTTGTCGTTACTGCATGCCGGGCATTTGCCGCAATAGTCGTAGCTCAAGACAACGTGATCACCAACTTCGAAGCCACTCACATCGTCGCCAAGTGCATCGACAACGCCTGCACCTTCGTGGCCAAGAACGATAGGAAACGAGCAGAGCGCCTTGCTCTTGCTCATGAGGTCGGTGTGGCAAACGCTGGTAGCGACAATGCGAATACGCAATTCATTAGCGGACGGCGCACGCAGGCCCAAAGTCGTTATCGCGAAGGATCCGTCGCTGTCGTACGCGACCGCCGCCTCTACTTGTAGTTCATCCATTGCTATTCAAAGACGGTCTATTCAACTACTTGCCACTGTCGACCACGCTTCGGTGTAGCGATCGACTCATGACTTTGGAAGTATTCAACAATAACGTCCGAGACTTTTCCCGCGGTGAGAATGACCTCGGACTCTGCAAAAGAGTCGTACAGGTCGCCGCCCTCGGCTAGAAAGCTCCCTGCAGCGACGGTGTAGAGAGCATCATCTTCGAGGTCCTGACCGCCATGCTTCACGCTGACAACACGACTGTACTCGGGCTGGTTCAAATCGTAGACTAGTTCCAGGCCCGATAACTGCAGCAAGCCGCGCTCAAACGTCAATGATTGTTCAAGTGCTCGGCGAATTCGATCGCCATTCATTTCTTTCACGTCCACAGAGTCAACAAACGGGTAGGCGTCGAGAATGTCGACCAAGCGGATATCGCCTTGTGGCAGATCTTTGCGCAAACTGCCGCTGTGTATCATGGCGATATCCGCTTCGGTTGCTGCGACGAATATGTCGGCGAACAGATTGCCAATATCGGATTCTTCTATGTAGCGCCTGATCATGGGCGCTTCTGTGCTGCCCACCTTAGTCATGATCTCCGGGTTCGCGTCCCGGTATTGTTTCAATTTGGCGAGGATGCGCGGGTCCGGCTCGAGCTTGGACGATTCCACGGCGATGAGCTTGCCGTCATGGTTCTTGATCTCGCCGGTTGTTGCATCCAAAGTGAGCTGCAGATAGCCGAGATGAGTTGCCTGGCCGTAGGTCTGCATGATTAGTGTGCCTGTTTCGGGATGCACTACAGCCTCCGGTGTGCCGGCATCGGCGTGGCCGGCGAGCAGGACGTCGATACCTTCAACTGCTCCGGCCAGTGCGATGTCCGCGTCGATATTACGTTGCAATCTTGGGTCAGATTCCGCGTCCGTTTGCATTGGCGCCGTCATTCCCTGATGCGTTAGCAGGACAATAAAGTCGACCTGGCCACGCAGTTCGGCAATCGACTTGCGAACAGCTTCTGCAGGGTCGGTGACATCCAGAGGCGCAATATAAGATGGGATAATCGCGGTAGCCGCATCCTGCCCCATGATGCCGATGACGCCGATACGCACGCCGTCACGTTCGATAATGGTGTGCGCCTGCGCGTAGGGATGGTCGGTGCCCTTGTAGAAAAAATTGGCGCCGAGGACCGGGAAAGGCGCGCGATTCTTTGCCCAGTCGAAAATTCCAACCCCATATTCGAACTCGTGGTTGCCGATGCCCATGGCGTCGTAGCCCATCGTAATCATTAACTCGAAGGCCAGTTTTCCGTTAGTGAGTTTTGCCAGTGCACCCGTAAAAATGTCACCAGAATCAAAAAGGAACACGTTCGGTTCGGTTTCGCGTAGGGTTTCGATCAGCGTTGTCATTTCGGCGATGCCGCCGATCATGTCGATGTCATCAAGCCAGAAGGCAGGGATTGGGTCGTAAGCGCTCTCAACGTCGTTGGTAAATAATAGCGTTACAATTCGGTCGGTATTGGCCTGCGGCTCCGCCGCGGGAGGTGGAGCTTCCGGCGAACTACAGGCGGCGAGCAACGCCAGCAAAGAAACGGCTAATAGATTCAATGGTTTTGATGACATATTTTTTGTCCAGGTAAATGCGGCTATGGCAATCCTAAATAACAATAACAGAATCACGTTTGGTAGTTTTTTAGCTTACTTCGTGATGTCAGCGATCATTTCACCACTTGGTGTAATCAGCGGGCCGGTTGCCGAGCACTTTCATATTTCACTTACTGCGGCGAATGCCTCTTTCACCTATCTTACCAGCGGTATTTTTATTGGTGCCCTGGTCGCTGTTTTCATATTCGACTACATCAAACTCAGACAGATAGTGATTGGCGGCGTGGCCATCATCTGTTTGTCGCTCTATGCAATTTACGCAGTGGATGACTTTCAGGTGTTCAAGCTTAGCCTGAGCTTAATCGGCGTGAGTTGCGGTGTGGAGCTCTCTGGAGCAGCTGTTGTTATAGCCAAGATATATGATGAAAGACTGCGTGCGTCAATGCTGTTGTTGACGGATTCTTTTTACAGCATGGCCGGTGTTATCAGCACCACGCTCGCGGGTATGTTGCTGGCCCGCGAGTTTCACTGGTCGAGTGCGTATCTGCTGGCTTTTGTCGTGTCGCTCGGAATTGCGACCATCGCGATGCTGTCGCGTTATCCGGCGACCGTCAGATCAGTTGCGAAACGACGCAGGGACGCAGGCGAGAGCCGTTGGCCACTGAGCGTGCATTTGATCGGTGCCTCGACGTTGGTTTATCTGGTCGTGTTCGTGATGATCTACTCGTGGGTGCCCAGCTATGCACAGCAAGCACTTGGATTGAGCGTAGAGGCATCGAGTGAAGTTGTCAGCCGCTTCTTCCTCGGTTTGTTTATCGGCCAGTTGTGCATGTTTGTTCTGGTTCTGAAGTTTCCGGTGCCTGTACTGATTGTTGCGTGTGCCAGTAGCGCGATGTTGCTGAGCGTGTCTTTGTGGACGGTGCATACCGCGCTACAACTGCAATTCGCTATGTTCGCCCTGGGTCTGACTACAGGCGGTCTGTTCAAGACAGTGCTTAGCTATGGAACGACTGCGGTACGTCAGCCAACCGCGAAGATGGTGAGCTACCTGATCTTCTACTCGGGTCTCGGCACGGCGATAGCGCCGTTCGTAGGTTCTTTGGTCGTGGATCAGTTTTCGATTATCGCCGCATTGCAGTTCGTGACGGTTGGCTATGCGCTAACTCTGGCTCTAATCCTATTGGCGCTTCGGCAAAGGCGACGTTAGATGGACTCGCCAGACTCGCCAAAGCCCGCTAGACCGAGCATTGACTTCGATCAGAATTCGGCAGAATTCGCGACAGACCCCTGGAGCAAGTACGAAGAGCTGCGCTCGAGTTGTCCCGTGGCGCACACCGATACTCCAGCAGCGCCGCGATAGTAGATGTCTTATTCAATCTTTCTTCTCGACCTCGACCACACTCTGTTTGATACCGATGCGTCTGAAATAGCAGCCTTTGAAGAAACCATGGCGGCTGCTGGTGTGCTCGACTCGCAGCGCTATTTGAGCGCGTACCAAAAGATAAATCTGGAATTGTGGGCGGCTGTTGAGCGTGGCGAAATTAGCCCGAATTTTATCCGGGCAGGTCGCTTCGAAAGACTGGTTGCAGAGCAGGGTCTGAATGCGGATCCACTGCAGATGGCGGATGATTTTGTCGCCGGTCTTGGCGCGCACGGTGAGTTGTATGACGGTGCGTATGAGGTGATACAGCATTTGAGCAAAAACGCTTCGCTAGCCATGGTCACAAATGGTCTGGGCGAGGTGCAGAGGACTCGTATGCAGAGACTGGGGCTCGACGACTACTTTGACGCGGTCGCCATTTCGGCAGAATTAGGTGTGGCGAAACCGGGCATCGAAATATTCGACTTCGTATTTCAGTCGCTGGGCTCTCCGCCAAAGGAAACTGCGCTAATGGTCGGCGATAACTTGTCGGCCGATATTCGCGGCGGCGTCAACTACGGAATCGCAACTTGCTGGTACAACCCGCATGGGCGCCCGTCCAATGGGACGGACCACAGTGATCACGAAATAGAGGACCTCAAAGAGTTAAGAAGGCTGCTCGCCGTTTAAGCGCCGAAACCGGTTTTTGCTCCGAGCACCGCAGGAGGCACCGGCAAGTCATTCTCTTCGCGCGGCCATGCAACAGGATGACCGGGTCCAACGATTTCATCACCAGTCTTGATGTCGTCTCGATCGAGTGAAAAATACTCGTCCTCTCTGGAGCGATGACAGCCATCCGCCATGTAAGCCATCGTAAAAACACGTCGAGTAACGTCGGTCTCATTGGAGTCGGCTGCATGAATCGTGCATGCATGATGGAAAATCGCCGATCCCTTTTTCGCCGCCACCGGAACTAGCGGCAACGCGGCTATTTGCGGTTCTTTAAGGAGGTCGAAGGCCTCGCCGCCGTGCAACTGTCCGATGTCGACAAATTCAGTGTATCCAATGCTGTGCGACCCCTGGACATAGCTCATCATGCCGCCGTCCGGCTGCACATC
>CAYWYT010000076.1:0-9849 GCA_964462665.1 uncultured Woeseiaceae bacterium
GCGGCATTGTGAATGCTATCGAAGTTGATAAAGCACCGAACCATCAGGCAGTGGACTTGATGACCATCATGCCGCACGTCGATGCGACCGGTTTGCTGGTACACGTTCCTGTAACGCATGGTCACTTCATATCTGTTCTGGCGACTCCGAAGGAAGATCTCTCCATCGAGGAAGCAATCAGTCTTATCTCCGATCACGACCGTCTGCGAATCGTGTCACGCGATCAGGGCTTCCTCGGCAACGCGTCGATCTTCAAATACGCGCGCGACCTCGGACATCCACGTGGTGACATTTACGAAGTGCCTGTCTGGGAAGATACTTTCGTCAAGTCGGGCCGCGACATCATGTTCGGCATCCATATCCCGCAAGAGTCCGTAACAATTCCTGAAACCATCGATGCTGTTCGGGCAGCGACAGGTATGCAGACGGATCGACTCGAGGCTGTCGGCCTGACTAATAAGTATCTGGGCCTGCCCTACTGGAAGTAAGCGATGAATAACCTCGACGCGTTTGATTATGACGCGAAGACGGTACTGCTCAGGGTTGATATCAATTCACCGATTGATCCGCAGACCGGGCTCATTACTAATGAGAACCGGCTGCAAAAGAGCCTGCCGACAATTCAGAAACTGCTGCAACGCGGTGCAAAGCTGGCGATCATCGCCCATCAGGGCGATACGCTGGACTATCAGAACCTGTGTTCGATGGCCGAGCACGCTGAGAAGCTGAGTGCTTATCTCGGCACGCAGGTCGATTACATCGATGACGTTTGTGGGCCTGCGGCCCAGAACAAGGTGCGCTCTCTGCAGCCAGGTCAGGCTGTGCTGCTCGGCAATCTTCGCTATTTGAGCGAAGAGATTTCTACATTCGAGAATGCGGTAAAGCTGGAACCGAATGAGATGCTGCAGACCTACCTGGTACGAAGTCTTGCGCCACTGATCGACATCTACGTCAATGATGCTTTCGCAGCCGCACATCGCAATGCGCCGTCGATGGTGGCTTTTCAGGAACTAAAGCCGACGGCCGCTGGTGATTTGTTGTTCGACGAAGTCGCTGCGCTGAACAAGGTAATGAGCGCGCCGGAACCGCCGTCCGTATTCATACTCGGTGGCGCCAAGATCTCTGATGCCTTTGGCATGATGAAACAAGTTCTTGAGTCCGGCACGGCGGACAAGATTTTGAGCTGCGGCATTACCGGTGAAATTATGTTGCTGGCAAAAGGCTATCGGCTCGGAGATACAAAAGAGAAGTTTCTCAAAGACCGTAACCTCGACGTTTTTGTTGCAGATGCTGAGAACTACTTAAAAGACTTCGGCGACAAGATCGAAATGCCATCTGACCTCGCCTATGAGGAAAATGGAAAGCGTTGCGAGATTTCAATCGAAGACCTGCCCGCTGAGCAAATGTTCATGGACATTGGTTCGAAAACGATAGCTGCGTATCAAGAAGTGATTCGTGGCGCCGGTACGTTGTTTGTTAACGGCCCGCCCGGCGTATACGAAAACGAGTTATTTGAGAACGGTACCAAGGCCATTTGGAATGCGATTGCCGCAGCCGATGGCTACTCGGTAATAGGCGGCGGTGACACTGTCACGGCCGCTGCAAAGTACGTCGACCTGAACGACATCAACTACGTGTGTACCGCCGGTGGTGCTATGGTTAGATTCCTGTCGGGTAAGAAACTCCCGCTCATGGTAGCCATGGATAACGCGCATGCAAGAGGCAAGCAGACCGACTAACGTTCGCTGGCGCGTGTTCTTGCTGATCGCATTTGCGAGCTTTGTCGCCTATGTCCTGCGCTCAACCATGTCGGTCGGCGCGCCGGCAATCATTGAAGATCTTGGCATCAGCACCCTTCAGTTCGGCTGGATTACGAGTGCGTTTCTCTGGAGTTACGCAGCACTGCAATTTCCAGGCGGTATTTTTGGCGACAAGGTCGGCCCTCGAAAAGCACTGACAATCATTGCAGTGCTTTGGGGCGTCGGACTTGCCCTTACGGCACTGGTGCCGGGCAAGGCCGTTGCCTCGGCTGGAACAATTGTCGGGATCATGATCCTGGTGCGGTTTCTCAACGGTATGGTGCACGCACCCGTGTTTCCGGTTCTCAATGTCGCCATCAGTCGTTGGTTCCCCGTTGGTAGCTGGGGGTTGCCGACGGGATTGTCGAGTTCCGGCCTGACGCTCGGCGCCGCCGCCGCCTCACCGCTGCTAGCCTGGATGATCCTCGAATTTGGCTGGCGCTTCTCTTTCCTGGTGCTAACACCGTTGGGTTTCATTCTCGCCGCCGCAATATGGTGGTACGCGCGCGACTACCCGCGAGAACATCACGCGGTCAACGAAGCCGAGATCGACCTAATTGCCGCTGAGCGCGTGCCGCCGGTGCTGTCGCCGATCAATCCGCCGGGTTGGGTTCGGATCCTTAAGGATCGCAATATTGTTTTGTTGACGCTTAGTTATTCCTTCTCCTGCTATGTCTTCTACACAGTGTTGTCCTATTTCTTTTTGTATCTGGTAACTGGCCGGGGCATTGGTGATCTTCAGGCAGGTGTATTGAATGGACAGATCTGGCTGGTCGCAGCCTTTGGTGCCGCATTTGGCGGCTGGCTCTGCGACTATTTGTGCCACAAGGTCGGCCTGCGTTGGGGTTATCGATGGCCAATCATCATTGGTCAGATCGGCTGTGCGATCCTGTTTGTTTTCGGCGCTTATCATCAGGAGCCGATCATTGCGGTCGCCATTATGAGCATTGCGTTTTGCTTCCAGCAAATGACCGAGGGCGCGTACTGGTCATCGAGTATCGCAATCGGTAATCAACTGGCAGGCACCGCCGGCGGTATTCTGAATACCGGTGCCAATATAATGGGCGCCATTAACGCGGTCCTGCTCGTCTGGCTAGCGGATTCCTTTGGCTGGGCATTCGCAATGGCTTCTAACGCTGTCTTCACGCTGATAGCGCTTGCCCTGATGATGTTCGTTCGAACCGACGAGCCTATCCCGCTCGACTAATAAAACGAATGACACACTCCGCCCGGTACTCGTCAGCGGAGCCGCGGTCAATACGCGGTAAGATCCAGTCGGGCATCGCAAGCGGGGGCTTTTCATGCGCACAATCATTTCTTTATTGTTTGTTCTATCCATTACAGGTAACGCCGCCGCAGATATTGACGCGAAGACCGAACGTGATTCGGATGTGAGCCAGGGCGGCCAGGCGCGTGACGGCGGTATTTTCTACACGGCCGAGACTATCAATCCGGCCGATGGGGCCATCACCCAGCATGAATTCGAGTTCACTCAGAATGAGGACGGCAGCGTACGGCAGTTCTGGACCACGTCTACGGATGATAAGGAAACCTGGAATACCATCTGGAATGGCCATTATTCGCGTCGATAAAATGTCGATAAAATGCTAGCATCAGCCCGATTATCGTATAAAATTTTCCATTTGGGGGAAAACCATGAAGACCGTCAAACTTGGGGCAAAGTATTTTCCGAGCACTTTGCTTTTGCTCGGGACCGTACTTGTTTCGGCTCCAGCTGCAGCGCAGCTCGAAGAAATCATCGTTACTGCGCAAAAACGTGAAGAGTCGGTGCAAGATGTGCCCATCACGATCAGCACCTTAAGCGGCGCTCAGTTCGAAACATTCAATATTGCGCGTGCGGATGATCTTGAATTCGCATTCGCCAATGTCGGCACCAATCGAAATTCCGGTGGCAATACGGGAATCTCTATTCGCGGCGTCGGCACGGACAACGTGCATCTCTCGGGCCAGCAGTCGGTCGGCACCTACATCGATGACGTTTCTCAGGTGTCGCCTTTTGTCAGTGCACTGGCTGTGTACGACATGAATCGTGTAGAAGTCCTGCGCGGTCCACAAAACACGCTTTACGGCCGCAACACTACCGGTGGTGCCATTGTCTGGCACACCAACAAAGCAACGCCCGGTGAAGGCCTCGACGGATACGTGAAGGCTCGCACGGGTAGCGGCGATGCACTGCGATTAGAGGGCGCACTGGGTTTTGATATTGGCGAAAGCTTCGCAGCTCGCATCGCATTGATGGACGATTCCTTTGATGGCGTCTGGACGGATGCAGCCACCGGTAAAGATACCGGCGGTGCCTATGATCGCGACGGTGCACGCCTCAACCTGGTTTGGAACGTAAGCGACAATTCAAGCGTGGGCTTCACCTACTCTACCGGCTCCATGACGGGTGAGGACCTGCCAGTGAAGATGAGCGGAAATCGATTAGCCGATGGCACGATCGACCCCGCGTTTGGGAATCGTCGCGCCGACGGTCAAACGGCTGCCGATAACAACTTCATTGTCGCTACGCCTGCGGACATCGCAGCGACACCTTGGCTGCAAGACCAATATGACCAGGGCACTGGCGTGGTCATCGACAACCCAAATGTCGACCCGACGTTCGGCGCCTATACCCGGCTCATTAACTACTCGACACCGCTCGGGCAGACTTACCAGGATCCGGAAGACGGTTACATCGCCGACTGGGATGGTTTCCGTTTTAATTACGACCACGATTTCGAGAGCATGAGCCTCTCGTTCCTCTTGTCTTATGACGAAACCTATGTCATTGAGAAGAACGGTCAGGAATTGACGGGTTTCTCCCCGTCGCGTGAAGGTGACTGGGAAGTTGAGCAGTACGAGTTGCGACTCACGTCGACTACCGACTCCGCGCTGCAATGGCTTGTGGGTGCCTACCTGACGTCTTCGGAATCTCAAGAAGATACCTGGGTATCCAACACCGGTGCCGCAGGCGGCATGGGCGTGCGTCCCGCGATCGATATCGACAGTGAATACGATGCGTGGTCAGCTTACGGTCAGCTTGACTGGGCCGTGACCGAAGCATTCACACTGACCGCGGGTCTACGCTACACCGACGACAAACTGTCGGCAGCCGGTGACAACTGGAGGCGAACCGTGTGTGGATTCCATCCGACATCTGTTGGTTCATTGGCTCAGGACAGAGACTATCGCGCAGCGGGTTGCCCGGACTCTACGCCAGGTCAGTTAGGCCCCACTACCTTTGACTCTCCGGTTCAGGAACTCTCCGAGACGGGCTACAAGCTTGGAGGCGATTTCAAGTTTGGCCAGGCATCCATGGTTTTCCTGAGTGTTTCGGAAGGCTTTAAGGGCGGCTCTTACGACAACCGCGCTCTAAACGTCGCTGGTGCAGATCCGATCGGTCCTGAATTCCTGACCGCCTACGAGATTGGCTATAAGACTACGAACGCGGATAACACACTGCAATTCAATGCAGCGTATTACTTCTACGATTGGGAAGACCTGCAGCTCTTTGAGAGCTATGGCAGCATACCCGCGCTGGTTAACGTACCCGGGGTGGAGATTTCCGGCATTGAAGCCGAGCTCAAATGGGCACCAAACGAGCGTTGGTATATTCAGGCTGGCATCGGCACGGCTGACAGCAAGGTGGTGGATATCACCGGTCTGGATCCTCGGTCACAAGCAACAGTAGGCAAGGAAGTGACCAATACGCCGGACATGACTGCGAATTTGCTTGCGTCATATAGCCTGCCGCTGGGCAATAACGACCTCACGTTTTCTGCCAACTATCGCTACCAGTCATCGATGTACTACACCTTCATACAAGAGGCTGCGGCACGCGATGAGTCTTCTGACTACAGCTTCCTGAATGCACGAATTCAGTTCTCGTTTGGCGAAGAAGAACACTTCAGTGTTGCCGCATGGGGCAACAACCTTACTGAAGAGTTCGCGTGTTCCAGTGTGATTTGGGGACCGGGCGCAGCTCCTGGCCAAAACTACTCGTGTGAAGTTAGTTCCTACGGTGAAGCGTTGTACGGCGTTACGCTTGAGGCCAACTTCGGTCGCTAAGCAAGCAATAAAGATCTAGCTAAGCAAACGGCCCGGTGACCCCGGGCCGTTTTTTTATGTGCTCGGCCGCTTTGGTTTCTTCTTCTTGGCCGCAGGACTGAACTTGCCTTTCGGCTTTGATTTTCCCTTAGGCTTTCCTTTGGGAAATGGCTTTCCTTTGGGATTCGGCCGGCGTTTACGCTTGCGTGGCACCATGCCTTCGCCGTGCCGTGAGATATTCATCAGCTCACCACATATACGGGTTTTCTTCAGGTCTTCAAATACATCTTTCGGTATGCCAGCTGGCAGATCGACCAGACTGTATTCGGCCTCGATCTCTATACTGCCGATATGTTCGCCGTCCAGGCCTGACTCGTTGGCGATAGCACCTACGATATTGCCCGGTTTGACGCCGTGTACGTGACCAACCTCAATTCGAAAACGCTCTGCACCGGCTTCAGCATCCCGAACCGGCTTAATCCCTAACGTGCTCTTGCCCTTGTCCCTGCCCTTGTCTCTAACCTTGTCCGGACCGAGCAACATCGATTTCTCGCCAATGGACATCTTCGCAAGAGCAGCGGCAATTTCGACCGCTGGCACATCGTGCTCCTGACGATACTGCTCAACCAGTCCCTGCATGAAACCAAGTTCGCCGACCGCTAGCGTGTCGGTAATTTTTTGTTTGAAATCAGCAATACGTTTGTTATTCACCGTTTCTGTGGTCGGCAATACCATCTGCTCGATCTTCTGCCGCGTCGCTCTCTCGATCGCCGCCAACATGCGACGCTCACGAGGTGCTACAAATAGAATTGCTTCGCCACTACGTCCTGCGCGCCCGGTGCGACCGATACGATGAATGTACGCTTCAGTGTCATAGGGAACGTCGTAGTTAATGACATGGCTGATACGGTTGACGTCGAGACCACGCGCTGCGACGTCGGTCGCAACCAGAATGTCGAGTGTCCCTTTCTTCAGTCGCTCGACCATTTGCTCGCGCTGTGATTGCACCATGTCGCCGTTCATTGCTGCCGCCGCGTAACCGCGCGCCTCTAGCTTCTCGGCCAGTTCAACGGTCGCGGTCTTGGTGCGGACAAACATCAGGATTGCGTCGAAAGGTTCGACTTCGAGAATTCGCGTGAGCGCATCAAGTTTGTGAAAGCCACTGACTTGCCAGTAACGCTGGCGAATCGTCTCAGCGGTTGCAGTACGTGTCTTGATCGAAATTTCCTGCGGGTCGTTCAGGTAACGCCGCGCAATCTTCTCAACCTGCTTCGGCATCGTTGCAGAAAACAAGGCCATCTGCCGTTTGTCCGGAGTTTGTTGCAGAATCCATTCAACTTCTTCAATAAAGCCCATGCGCAACATTTCGTCAGCTTCGTCCAACACCACGGCCTTGAGGTTGCCAAGCTTCAAGGTGCCCTTACGCATGTGGTCCATCAGACGACCCGGCGTTCCAACGACGACCTGTACGCCGCGCTTCAGTTGCCGAATTTGTCCACCGTATTCCTGACCGCCGTAGATCGGCAAGACATGAAAGCCTTTGATGTGCGACGCGTAATGTTGAAACGCTTCGGCCACCTGAATCGCGAGCTCGCGCGTTGGCGTCAGGGTTAATACCTGAACGCTCTTGTTATCTACGTCGATGTTCGACAGCAACGGCAATGCGAACGCCGCCGTCTTGCCGGTGCCGGTGGGCGCGTGGCCCAAAATATCCCGGCCCTTCATCAGGTGCGGTATCGCCTGACTTTGTATGGGCGTTGGCGTTTCGTATCCGATCTCGTCCAACACCTTTATTAGGGGTGCGGAGAGCCCGAGATCGCGAAAACTGGTCGTGCTTGGCTTGGCATCGGACTTACTCATGGTATTGCTCTGGAATAGGGGTAGACCAGCCGAGACCCTGCCGGCGGGCGCGCATCATACCACCGATATCCGATATGACGTTATTCGCCGACTGCGCCGGCTTCGACAAAAATGTAGTCGTCCGGCCTGAGTACGTTACGTATCACCCGATTGACCTCATCCAGCGTCGCAGCGTCAATCACTTCCGTTAGTTGCTCGCGCCGATCAGCATCGAAACCGCTAATCCACCAGCTAGCATGCTTTTGCGACCTGCGTGCGGCGGTTCGATCGGTTCGATTCAACTGTGCCAGATAGGAGACTTTCACCCTATCCAGCTCATCCTGACTGAGTCCGGATTGCGCTCGAGCTACCTCGCGATGAATGGCAGCAAGCGCTTCTTCGCGTTTCTCGCCTGCAGTCGCCATGTAGACTGCTGTAGCAGGCTGTTCTGTATTTGCGACACCGAACATTCCAACTGAATAGGCGAGGCCTTCGTCCTGACGTAGTTTCCACAATCGACCCGCAAGATCGCCACCGATCGCCTTTTGGGCCAGTTCCCATAGAACCCAGTCGTCGCTACCAAGATCGGGCGCATGCCAGGCGATGTACAAGTTCGCTTGTGCCTTGCCCTCCATCGCCTGTGCCACATGCGTGCTGCCATCGATAGCGGCAACCTCAATTGCTGCGCTGTTCGCGGCCCGCCCCTTCAAATCTGCAAGCGGTTCAAGACCCGCGGCCAGCTGCTCGTTGCTGGCCGCGCCGGTATAGGCAACTCCAATGGATTCCGCCTTGTAAAATGCACTGTGGAAGTCTTTCAAATCCTTAGCTGTGGTTTCTTGCAAAGCATCGAACTCATCCGCGTTGGATCGCCCGTAGCTGGTGCCGGCGTACACTGCCTTGATAAACAGATCGTTTACAACCGATCGCGGTTGATCGAGAGCGCTTTCGATACTGGCCAACATCTCAGTTTGAGCATCAGCCCACTCCGCATCCGAGAACTTCGGATTGGTCAGTACCTCGCTCAATAGCGACATCGCCTTCTCGGCAGAACCGGACGGCGCTTGTACGGTAATGTAACTTGCATCACTGGACGTTGATGCCTCCAATGTGAAGCCGTTCTGATCGAGGTAATTCTGCAGTTCGTTCTTGGTGTAACTACCGGTTTCACGCACCATCATGGCGGCGACTGCTTCGGCCAAACCTGCCGCGTCACCGTGTCGTCCGCCGGCACGAATGGCCGCCGTATAGCTTTCCATTGGGGCACCTGGCTTGCTCTCGTGTAACAAGGTAACTCCCGATGACAATTTAGAACGCGTAATTGAACCGCCACCGCCGCCCAAGCGGTTTGCGTTAGCGAGAATCTCAGTGTCGAAATTTTCCGGTATTTGCCCGGGCGGAAACAGCGACATTAAGAAGAAATTATCTGGCGTTAGATACTTCTGCGCCACCGCTTGCACGTCTGCGGTCGTAACCGCTTCAAGCCGTGCTTCGAAGTCAGCAAACAAACGATAGTCGCCATGTGCGTCTGAAACCGCCAGAGAGTCTGCAACTTCGTAAATGTCATCAAGTGCCTGCCAGTGTGTCTTCAGCAAGCGTTGTTTCACCAGGTGTAGTTCAGCGTCCGAAATTCCAATTTGTCTAACACCACTCAGTGTTTGCCAAAGTGCATTAACCGCTGGGACAACATTACTGGACTCCGTTTCTCCGTCGATGCCCTGCCAGCCCTTGGCGAATCGACGTGGCCAGGCACTCATGGAGACATCATCGATGAGCTTCTGCTCGGTCACCAACTCCGCAAACAGTACCGATGTCTTCCCACCGGACAAGTACTCCACTAAAACTGCGTACGGAAACCATTCGGGCATGGTTGCACGCGGCCCTTCAAACGCCATCAGATAATAAGCCTTGCCGAGCTCGCGCTCCTCAGTAACAACGTTGATGCCCGACTTCATTGCAACTACCTCATACGGCAGCTCGGAAACATCGCCGGCGGGATACGGTGAAAAACGCTGTTCTATTTTCGACAGCAAGTCGTCGGTATCGAAATCGCCCACAACGACCAGCGTCATATTATTCGGCACGTAGTATCCCTTGTAGTACTCCCGTACGCGCTCAACGGTCGCGGCTTGAACCGTCTCTATCGTGCCAATTGTTGATCGTG
>CAYWYT010000077.1:0-3053 GCA_964462665.1 uncultured Woeseiaceae bacterium
ATCGACCCAAACGTACACGACATTCGCTTTGTTGAAGACAACTGGGAGTCGCCGTCGCTGGGCGCGTGGGGTTTGGGCTGGGAAGTTTGGCTGAACGGCATGGAAATAACGCAGTTCACCTATTTCCAACAGGTCGGTGGCCTCGAATGTCGACCCGTAACGGGCGAAATAACATACGGACTAGAGCGCCTTGCGATGTATCTGCAAGACGTCACCAGCATTTACGACATTGTCTGGACCGACGGCCCGCTTGGCCGAATTACCTACGGCGATGTGTATCACCAGAATGAAGTTGAACAGTCTCGTTACAACTTCGAAGAAGCAGACGTCGATGACTTGTTCCATGCATTTGATCACGCAGAACATGAGGGCATCCGTTTGATCGAGCTTGGCCTGGCGTTGCCGGCCTACGAACAAATGCTGGTCGCATCGCATACCTTTAATCTGCTGGACGCACGACAGGCGATTTCAGTTAGCGAGCGGCAGCGTTTTATTTTGCGCGTCCGAACCCTGGCTCGTGCTGTTGCCGAGGCGTTCTACGCAAGCCGCGAGGCGCTCGGCTTTCCGATGCTTGCGTCGGTTAAGAAAAAGGCGGCAAGTAAATGAGTATTGTCGAATGAGCAAGGCACGAAACTTTCTGGTTGAAATAGGTACGGAGGAACTGCCGCCGAAGGCGCTGCGTTCGCTAATGGATGCCTTCGCAGAGAATCTCGGATCTGCAGTTGACGATGCGCGTCTCGACCACGGTGAGGTTCATGGTTACGCAAGTCCGCGCCGCCTCGCTGTGCTGATTGAGTCGCTTGCGAACGGTCAAGAGGATTTAAGTACCTCGCAGAAAGGCCCGCCCGTAAGTATCGCCTTTGATGACGACGGCAACCTTACCGCCGCTGGCAAAGCTTTTGCCAAGAAGTGCGGCGTAGAGCCGGCCGACCTCAGTCGCACCACTACTGACAAAGGCGAGTGGCTGTCTTGTGATGTCGTTGAGCGCGGCCAGACTGCGTCCGAACTGCTACCTGCATTGATTGAGTCTGCTCTTGCAGCGCTGCCGATACCTCGCCGTATGCGCTGGGGCGACGGCGATGCGGAGTTCGTTCGCCCTGTGCATTGGATTGTGCTGTTGCATGGCGCGACGGTTATCGAAGCAACCATCATGGGTATTGCAGCGGGCTGCGAAAGTCACGGCCATCGCTTTATGAGTAGTGGGCCGGTGACGATAGCCAAAGCATCAGACTATCTTTCGACTCTTGAAAAACATGGCTCGGTTATCGCCGACTTAGACCGGCGACGATCAATAGTTGAAGACGGCGTTGCCGCAGAAGCAAAAGCCGTAGGCGGCCACGTCGTAGATGGAGAACTTTTGTTCGACGAAGTCGCATCTTTGGTCGAGTGGCCGGTACCAATGACGGGCAATTTCGATGAGAAGTATTTACAGCTGCCGCGTGAGGTTGTTGTTTCTACGCTCACGGGGCACCAGCGCTACTTTCCGGTGGCCGATAAAGACGGCAAGCTCCTGCCGCACTTCATCACCGTCGCAAATATTAAGAGCACAGATCCGGAGCAAGTGCGTAGCGGCAACGAGCGCGTGATACACCCGCGCCTTGCAGACGCCGCATTCTTTTGGGACGGCGATCGGCGCACACCGCTGGCCTCGCGCATCGGCGCGTTGCGCGAGGTTGTGTATCAGCGCGGGCTTGGCAGTCTCGCCGACAAGAGCGCGCGGGTTGCGTCGCTGGCGGCCTGGATTGCCACGGCGCTGGAGGTTGACGCAAGCAACGCCGTGCGTGCTGCGGAGCTTTCAAAATGCGACCTGATTACAGACATGGTCGGTGAGTTTCCGGACTTGCAGGGCACCATGGGTCGCTACTACGCCCAACTTGACGGCGAATCCGGCGCGGTCGCTGACGCGATCGGAGAACAGTATCTCCCGCGCTTCGCCGGCGACGCATTACCGGCTTCGCTGGACGGTCAAATTCTCGCTATGGCAGATCGGCTCGACACCCTGGCAGGCATCTTCGCTATCGGTAAAAAACCTTCCGGAAATCGTGACCCCTTCGGCTTGCGTCGTGCCGCGCTCGGTATCGTGCGCTTGCTGGTCGAGTGCGAGCTTGATCTGAATCTAAAAGAAATGATTGCGATCGCTGTCGATGCGCAGCCGCCAGGGAAACACGACTCGCCGGAAGTGCAGGCAGCGGTCTACGCCTACATTAGCGAACGCCTGCGTCGATACTTTCTCGATCGCGACACCGCCCTGGATACCGAAACCTTCGATGCTGTGCTCGTACGACAGCCAGCCTCGCTAGTCGATTTTCAGCGGCGCCTCAATGCGGTGCAGACTTTTCTCGGGCACGAGTCCGCGTCAAGCCTTGCGGCTGCAAACAAGCGAATTGCGAATATTCTCAAGAAAGCCGACGAACAAGGCGATGGCGCCGTCAAAGAGAAACTTCTGCAGGACGACGCTGAACTTGCGTTGTGGTCCGCTCTAAAAAGCACTCGGGATGCGCTGCGCCCGATGCTCGAAGCACGCGAATACACCGCGGCACTGGATGAGCTGGCAACTCTGCGCGGCGTCATCGATACGTTTTTTGATGACGTCATGGTGATGGCAGATAACGAGGCGGTTAGGAACAATCGTCTCGCCTTGTTGGCTGAGCTGCGCGCGTTGTTTCTGAATGTCGCCGATATTTCCAAGCTGGCGATTGCGTAGCTGGATTTGATGTTAAAGCTGCGCTCGCGTTTTTTCACAGCCTTGGTTTTCACCACTGCGATGGAAACCTATTGGCAGATCGCGGCTTTGCCACCGCAAACCTGGGTGCTTAGGAAAGAGTTGGTCCTGATCCCGTTATTTGGCTGGGGCGTAGGACTTAATATGTGACCATAACGGTCGACCGGACGCACGCCGAGAGAAATAAACGAGCTTGCGCAGGAGTGGATCGAGAACAAGATGCTTGAAATAAGCGCGCACTACAAAAAAATAGAGGAAAAACCATGAATCGATTTTTGATGATAGCCGCCGTCGTGCTAACGCTTGGCGCTTGTTCGGAAAAATCCGAAGA
>CAYWYT010000077.1:3153-9726 GCA_964462665.1 uncultured Woeseiaceae bacterium
TCGAGGGCGACGACATCTATAACGGCATGTACGACAACGCCATGGGTACCGCGATCATGATCGAGGCGGCACGTGCCTTAGCAGCGAACCCGCCGCGCCGCTCTATTCTGTTTGTCGCACTCACGGCCGAGGAAAGCGGCCTGTTGGGGTCGGATTACTTCGCGCACTATCCAACGGTAACGAAAGAATCGATTGTCGCGAACGTAAACATGGACATGCCGCTGTTTCTATTCCCGATTGATGAAATGGTAGCTTTCGGTGCCGAGCACTCATCGCTGGGTGCGATTGCCGACGCGGCCGCCACGGCAGAGGGCTTTACCCTTGTTCCCGACCCGCTGCCTGAAGAGATTCTGTTTTCACGTAGCGATCAATTCTCGTTTGTGAAGCAGGGCATCACTGCGATTTGGCTGGACACCTCCAATCAATCTTCAGACCCGGACGTTGATGGGCCGGCCGTCGTTAAGGATCATTTGCTGAATCACTACCACAAGCCTTCTGATGACTTAACGCGACCGATCAATTGGGATGCGGCGCTGAAGTTCACGCGTGCGAATGTCCGCATCGGCTGGGGGATCGGAAATGACGATGCCCGACCGACCTGGAACGAAGGCGACTTCTACGGCGACATGTATGGGCCAACGCCGTAGGAGAGCCTTCAGGCCCGATCCCTACCAGATTTTGACGCGCTCCTCCGGTGGCAGGTAGAGCGCGTCACCTTCCTTCACGTCGAAGGCTGCGTAAAACTCGGGTACGTTGCGTACCGACCCGTTTGCACGATACACCGCGGGCGCGTGGGGATCGGTTTGTATCTGCTGGCGCAAGCGCTCATCGCGAATCTTGCTGCGCCACACCTGACCAAAGCCAAGAAATACCCGTTGCTCGCCGGTAAAACCGTCAATGACGGGCGGTTCTTTGCCTTCGAGCGACATGTTGTAGGCTAGTAGCCCAATACTGATGCCGCCAAGATCGCCAATATTCTCGCCCAGCGTGTACGTGCCGTTCACAGCAAGATCGTCGAACGGTTTGAAGGCATCGTATTGCGCAACCAGCCTACCCGTGCGCTTCTCAAACTCTGCGCGATCTTCGTCGGTCCACCAGTTGCGCAGCGTGCCATCGCCATCGAAGGTGCTGCCCTGGTCATCAAAGCCGTGGCCGATTTCGTGGCCGATGACGGCGCCGATGGCCCCGTAGTTAACGGCCTCATCAGCGGCAAGGTTGAAGAACGGTGGCTGCAAAATGGCCGCCGGGAAAGTGATCTGGTTGAGCGCCGGAGAATATGACGCGTTAACCACTTGCGGAGTCATGTTCCACTCACCACGATCAACCTCGCCACCCTGGCGATCAATGTCCCTTTGGTGATTCATCAGCCTTACGCGGTGTATGTTGCCGACGAGATCGTCCGCTTCTACGTCAAGCGCCGAATAGTCGCGCCATTCGTCCGGATAACCAATTTTCGCCGTAAACTTGGAAAGCTTTCTAAGCGCTTCAACTTTGGTCTCATCGCTCATCCAGTCAAGTTCGTTGATGCTCTTCTCGTACGCGTTGACCAGGTTGGTGACCAATATTTCCATGCGTTCTTTCGCTTCGGGTGGAAAGTGGCGCGCGACATATACTTTGCCGACTACCTCACCAAGCGAGCCACTGACGGTAGCTGTTGCCCGTCGCCAAGGCACTTGTTGCTCTTCGATGCCAGCCAGAGTCCGACCATAGAAATCAAAGTTTTGATTATCAAGGTCTGCGGTTAGCAGCGTTGCCGAGGAGCGCAGCGTTCGCCACTTAAGGTATGTTTTCCAGGTGTCGAGATCGGTGTCGTGAATTATTTGATCGAGATCAGCAAAATAGCCTCGCTCGTGTCCGTAAACAACAACACTGCCTACCTCCGGTACACCGAATTCGGCAAAGTAAAGATCCCACTTCATCTGCGGCATGATCTCGCCCAGATCGGCTCGCGCAACTGGCGTGTAATTCTGGGCGCGCTCTCGACCCTGCTCCTTAGTCATGTTCTTCTCGGCAAGCCGCGTTTCGAGCGCCATGACTGCTATTGCTGCGTTGCCGCCTTCAGGGAGCCCCGCCAGATCAAAAATCTTCTCGAGATGCTCGACATACTTCGCCCGAATTTCTGCCGATTTTTCATCCTCGAGCAAATAATATTCGCTATCCGGCAAGCCGAGCCCACCCTGTGTAATTATCATGGAATATTGGGTTGGGTCGTTCCAGTCAACAAGCTGCTCCAGATCCAGCGGCACGCTGATTCCGTAGCGACTTGCTCTGGCGAAATACACAGCAAGATCATCGTAGTCTGAGATCGCATCAATAATCTCAAATTCCGGCAGCAGCGGCTCGATGCCCCGGGCATCGCGTGTTTCCATGTCGAGGTAAGACTTGTACAGATCGCCAACCTTTTGTTCGTCGGTGCCTTTAGCGAAATCGCCATTTGCCGATTCTTCGACAATCGTTTTGACGTTTGCCTGTGCCTCATCCGCTATAACATTAAATTCGCCGTAACGTGACTTGTCGGCCGGCATTTCTGTTTCGTCCAGCCACGTGCCATTGACGTAACGAAAGAAGTCATCACCGGGCTTGACGCTGGTGTCCATCGCGTCGAGATTCAGGCCGGAGATAAGTGCTGCGGGCTCTGCCGCTGGCGCCTCCGGAGTGGACTCCTGCCCGCACGCAGACAGCAACAAAAGCGCGGCTGCGCTAAGAATAAGTTTTTTCACAATATCCCCTTAGTATTTTTCACGGTTTGGCCGTGGTAGTTCGATAGACAACATTCAATCCTGTTAGTTGCGACTGCCAGGCGACTCGCCGATAGCCGAGAGCTCCTCAACTTCACCCTCTGTCAGCGGAAACATCTTGGCAATAATGCAGCCGCGCAAGGTATCGAAGCGCGCACGGATAACATTTCCGCTTGTTCGTTTGTCTGCAACAACCGGATACTCGCCCAGCTCGTAGCAGCGCCGCGCAAACTCGATTAGAAAAACCTCTTGGCGTGCTTTGTAGATAATAAAATTTTTATCGATTTCTTCCCAATGGTCACTGTTGGACGTGCGTATTTCCATCGTCTCTGCCAGCTCACGCACCGCGATGAAATCGCGAACCGCTTGCTCGGCGTCCTGGGTCGTCGCTTCTTCTTGTGCCGCGCACGCGCTAAGCATTACAAGAATAGACAATGTTGCGATGATGGTTTTGTTTTTCACTGCAAACGTTCCTCAGCGTACATGCGTACGATGAATGCCGTTGCTCGCGGATGGTCCTCGCTCCAGCGCTCGATATCTGCGCGCATTGGCGCGGGCAACTGGTTCCTCGGCACCCGAGCTGCGTCGGCCGCTCCGCCGCCGTAATTATCGGGTTGCGCCCACAAGCCCATGATCGATGCGAACGTGATGTCGACGTAGTTTAGTTCGTCACCACCTAAAATCGAATGGCGTCCGTCGGCGAGCTGTACATCGACCTCAGCAAGAAGCGCTTCAATATGTTGTGAAGCGGAAGCATAGCGCTCCTCCGAGATTGAGAGGGCGTAGCGTAAATACGCCGCCGTTAGCGGGAACAGCAGACGCATGAGGCCGCGTTGCCAGGCCGGCACATCGGGGTTGTTTGCGCCCCACAGGTGGAGCGTCAACTTGCGGTCGAGCAGCAGGTGATAGTAGATCCACTGTTGCAGGTACAGGCCGCAGCGATCAATTTTCTTCTCCAGCTCGAGCCGTTCCGGCGTTGGCTCGAGGAACGCGGCGGTATCAAGTCGCGCGCTGTGCTCGCCCCAAAGATAGCGAAGTATTTCTGCGGAGTTGCCGATCGATGAGCGCACGATGCCGGTTCGAATATTGAGTCGTGGCACGGTACGACCCGTAAACATCACGCCTACCAGGCCACCGCTACACACCTCGGTGTAATCGATACCGAGGCGGTCCAGACACCAGCGCGCTTTTTCGGCGAAGTGGCTCGCGGCAATGGTTTCGAGCACGACGGCGGGGCGCTTATCTCGCACTACAAGCCGACTCAAAACGATGAGCCAGCGCCACAATAAGGCACCGATAGTTAGCGCCAACGCGGACCACACTGACAGGCCGAAGCACGCGACAATGACCGGCAGCGCAAAGAGGAAAGCCGTGTGAATCAATTTGCGCGCGGAGACCATTACGGATTTGTTAGACGTCGAGGTTCGCTACTGTAAGCGCGTTCTTCTCGATGAACTCGCGGCGCGGCTCGACCTGGTCGCCCATCAGCGTCGTAAAGATGTCATCTGCTTTAACCGCATCTTCAACCCGCACCTGCATAAGTCTGCGCGTTTCGGGGTTAACCGTGGTGTCCCAAAGCTGCGCCGGATTCATCTCACCAAGGCCTTTGTAGCGTTGGATCGATTGTCCACGTCGCGCTTCAGACATTAGCCACTCAATCGCTTCCGCAAAAACCGCGACGTCGGCCTGTCGCTCGCCACGCTGCACGAATGCACCGTCGCCCAGTAGATCGGAGAGCTTCGCGCTGAGCGCACTAATGTGGCGATATTCGTTGCTGGCGAAAAATTCTCGCGGCAAGTACCGCGTTGCGCCGATGCCGTGTTGTACGCGAGTGATGCCGATGCGCACGCCCTCACCGTCTTCATTGCCACGATCAAGCGTAGCCGAATAGGTTCCGCCAGTTCCGGTGTACGCTCGGTCGCCGCTGCTTTTTGGTAGCGCGGCGGAAAGCGCGGCCGTCCACTCGGCGAGCTTGTCGAGATCTTCGCTAAGCTCGCTCGTAACTTCAGGCATGCCGCTAAGAGTTCGCAACACGGCTTCGTCGTAACGCGCGGCGAGCCTGGCAATGATCGCCTCTACCGCAATGTGTTCTTTGGCCAGGGTTTCCAGTGCAATGCCGGAGAGCGCAGGCGCATCTTTAGTCACATGCAGGTTTGCATTATCGAGCGCCGCATTCAGCAGAATGGTATTCAGCTCGGCGTCGTCTTTAACGTACACCTCTTGTTTGCCGCGCTTGACTTTGTACAGCGGCGGTTGCGCGATATAAATATGGCCGCGCTCGATGAGCTCGGGCATTTGCCGGTAGAAAAAAGTCAGCAACAGGGTGCGAATGTGTGAGCCATCAACGTCCGCGTCAGTCATGATAATGATGCGGTGATAGCGCAGCTTGTCGACATTAAAATCATCGCGACCGATGCCGCAACCAAGCGCGGTTATCAGCGTGCCTACCTCGACAGACGACAACATCTTGTCGAAGCGCGCTTTCTCCACGTTAAGAATTTTGCCTTTTAGCGGCAGGATCGCCTGCGTACGTCGATCGCGTCCTTGTTTTGCAGAGCCGCCAGCGGAGTCACCCTCCACTAGAAACAGCTCGGACAGCGCAGGGTCTTTTTCCTGGCAGTCCGCAAGCTTGCCTGGCAGTCCTGCAATATCCAGCGCGCCCTTGCGTCGCGTCATCTCTCTGGCTTTGCGCGCAGCCTCTCTGGCCCTCGACGCGTCAACGATTTTCGAAACGATCGCCTTTGCTTCTTGCGGGTGTTCTAACAGGAAGTCCTGCAAGCGGCTGCCCATGGCCTGCTCTACAATGCCTTTGATTTCAGATGAAACTAATTTTTCCTTAGTTTGAGATGAAAATTTCGGGTCTGGGACCTTCACAGACAACACCGCAGTCAGGCCCTCTCTCGCGTCATCGCCTGAGGGCGTGAACTTGTCTTTCTTGGTGTTGACCTCTTTCTCAAGATAGGAATTGAGCGTCCGGGTCAGGGCTGTGCGAAAACCAGAAAGGTGCGTGCCGCCGTCGCGCTGCGGAATATTGTTCGTATAACAGAACATGTTTTCCTGATAACCATCGTTCCATTGCAGCGACGCTTCCACGCCGACGCCGTCCTGCATGGTCGAAAAGTGAAAAACCGTGTTGTGTATGGGCGTTTTATTGCGATTCAGGTGCTTAACGAAAGCCTTGATGCCGCCCTCGTATTCAAAGAGATCCTCGCGCTCGGAGCGCTCATCAACCAGTTGAATGCGAACGCCAGAATTAAGAAACGACAACTCTCGCAGGCGACCCGCAAGAATATCGTAATGAAACTCGATGTTTGTGAAGGTGTTGCTGCTGGGCTTGAAGCGAAGCGTTGTGCCCGTGCGATCCGTCTCGCCGATCTGTTTGAGCGGTGCCTTGGGCTCGCCGTGCTCATATTCCTGCTGGTAGGTTTTACCTTCGCGGTGAACCGTTAAGACCAGGTGCTCCGAAAGTGCGTTAACCACGGACACGCCGACGCCGTGCAGGCCGCCTGAAACCTTGTAGGAGTTGTCATCAAACTTACCACCGGCATGCAGGACCGTCATGATGACTTCGGCGGCAGAGCGCCCCTCTTCCGGGTGTATGTCTACAGGAATGCCGCGTCCATCATCGCTGACCGTAACCGACTCATCTGCATGAATCGTCACCGTGACTACACTGCAATGTCCCGCCAGGGCCTCGTCGATTGAGTTATCAACAACCTCAAAAACCATGTGGTGCAAGCCGGTGCCGTCATCGGTGTCGCCGATGTACATACCCGGACGTTTTCGAACGGCCTCAAGGCCCTTTAAGACCTTGATATTACTGGAAGTATATTCG